>JADGRD010000514.1 GCA_017881285.1 Pseudomonadota bacterium
GGCGGCGTTGGCTGGCTGGAAGCGGATGGTGTCGCCCTCCGGGTAGTAGCGCTTGACCGTGGCCTCGTCGCCGATCATGGCCACCACGATCTCGCCCGGCGTGGCCTGCAGTTGCTTGCGGATGAAGACGTAGTCGCCATCGAAGATGCCGGCCTCGATCATCGAGTCGCCCTTCACGCGCAGCGCAAAGACCTCGCGGCTGTTGCCGATGAAGAACCGATCGATCTTCACCGTGTCCTCGTAATTCTGCACGGCGAGTAGGGGCTGGCCCGCCGCGACCTTGCCCAGCACGGGCACGTCGACGTAACTCTCCTCGGTGAAAAGCGGCCGCAGGGCGCGCGACTTGAGATCCTCGCGATGCAGAAAGCCCTTCTTTTCGAGGGCGCGGAGGTGATCGTTGACACCATTGGTGGAGCGAATGCCGAAGTGGCTGCCGATCTCGCGCAGGGTCGGCGGGTAGCCGCGCTTCCGGATCGAGTCGGTAATGAAGTTCAGCACCTGGCGCTGGCGGTCGGTCAACCCGCCCGTAGGCTCCTCTTCGCGCACGATGGTCAGATGGGCCATGACTGCTCCTCCGATCAGTTACTGAACATACGTATGGTACGGAACATCTGTCCCGTGTCAAGTAACCCTGGTTTTCCCAGGACGTACTTGTCGCCCTTGAGGACGAATTCTTTCTCCAGGCCAGCGAGTTGTAGGTCGGGCGCGATGGCATTCTCGACGTCTCTTCGCGATGGACCCGCGAATCCTCGTAGCCGACCACCTTGCGCTTCATCTCCACGCTCTTGAGCGTTTCCGTGATCTGCACCACGGACTCCACTTCGGCGCCGCACAACCTGCAGACCTTGTCGTTGCAGATGCCGTGGGCCGCGGCCAGCGCGGCGTCATCGGTCGACCTTCGCCCTGGCACACGAACCGCTATCGGTCGAGAGAGCGAAGCGTCGTTCGACTCGCCGATCTTTTCCATCTTCTCCACCGCTTCTCCGCGGCCTCGGTCTTCTTCTCTGTGCTCTCTCCTTGCCAAAGTGGCACGAAGCTGGGCACCAGGGCACGACTTGTGACAAGATGACAGGTGTGGGACGCGATGCGGTGGAAGGAAACGGCATGTGAATCAATGATTTCAGTTGGTTGTGCCCGTTGGTCTCGCCGAGGCGGCTGGCACCAAGGTTGAACTACCCTCGGTCGAACCCGGGTTTGACGACGTGACCAAAGACGAACCGGAAGCAGTCGCCCAGGCGGCAACCGCCGCGGGCCAAGCCCTGCCCACCATCCTGGTGGTCGATGACGAGCCCGGCATCGTCGAACCGCTGGCCAAGATCTTCGAGAAGGAATCCCTGCGCGTGCTGACCGCCAAGAGCGGGACCGAGGCGCTCGATCTCCTGCGCCGTGAGCCCGTCTCGGTGTTGCTGACCGATCTGGTGATGCCCGGCATGTCGGGGCTCGATCTGCTCAAGGCCAGCCGCAGCGTTTCGCCGGAAACCGAGACGATCCTGATGACCGCCTACGGCACCGTAGAGAACGCGGTCGATGCCATGCGGCACGGGGCCTACGACTTCGTGACCAAACCGCTCAAGCGCGCGCAGGTCGTGCGGGCCGTGACCAAGGCCATCGAGAAGCGCAACCTGGTGCAGGAGAACCGCGCGCTGCGCGCTCAGCTCGAGGCCGAGCGGCACAGGGCGGTTATCGGCCAGTCGCTGCCCTGGCGCCGGCTGATGGAAACGGTCATGCAGGCGGCGCCGTCGATGGCCACGGTGCTCTTGCTCGGCGAATCCGGCACCGGTAAGGAGCTCATTGCGCGCGCCATCCACCATGCCTCGCAGCGCGCGGCCGGGCCCTTCGTGCCGGTCAACTGCGCGGCCCTGCCCGAAACCATCCTCGAGGCCGAGTTGTTCGGCTACGAGCGCGGCGCCTTTACCGGCGCGGTCCAGCGCCACGACGGCCGTTTCCTGCAGGCCGACGGCGGCACCCTGTTTCTCGACGAGATTGGCGAGATCCCCACGCACGTGCAGGTGAAGCTCCTGCGCGTTCTGCAAGAAGGCGAGGTCGAGCGCCTGGGGGGCCGTACCACCAAGGTCGATCTACGCCTGATTTCCGCCTCCAACCAGGATCTGCGGCTGGCCGTGAAGGAGGGGCGATTCCGCGAGGATCTCTACTACCGCCTCAACGTCATCGCCTTGCGCATGCCGCCGCTGCGCGAGCGGCGCGACGACATTCCCCTGCTGGCCGAGCACTTTCTGCGCCTCTTCTGCGAGCGCAATGGCCGCCAGCTCTCGGGCTTCTCCCGGCCCGCCGCCGAGGCCCTCATGCGCTACGAGTGGCCGGGCAACGTGCGTGAGCTGGAAAACACCATCGAGCGCGCGGTGGTCCTTTCCCGCGGCGCCGCCATCGAGATCGAGGATTTGCCCATCGAGGTGCGCACGGGCACGGGCGGCAACAGCGACGCCAAAAGCATCACCTTCGCCATCGGCACGCCGCTGGCCGAGATCGAGCGCCGCGTGATTCATTCCACGCTCAATCACGTGAGCGGGGACAAGCGCCTCTGCGCGCAGCTACTCGGCATCGCGACGCGGACGATCTATCGGCGCCTGGAAGAGGATCGGGAGGGTGTCGTGGATAGCGCCACCGCGCCCGATGATCCCGGCTAGGCTCAGCCCTGCCAAATTGGCAGGGACCCAGACGATTTCGTTTCCGTAACCATCCGAAATCACTGGCTTTGCCACGTGGGAGATCTGGCCCCGGTGTTGCTCTTGCGGGGACTAGACCGTGGAAACCCTGCTGCGAAAGTACCTCTGGACCGTGGACCTTGCCGTCGTCGCCCTCTGCGCGACGTTTCTCGGCATGGCGGCCTCGGGGGCCGTGGAATCGAAATTCGCGAGCGCGCCCGCGCCCGTCCGGCCGGTGCTGCCCAAGCCGCCGAAGCCCGCGGGCAAGCCGGCCTTCAACAAGGACCCCAAGGCCATTCTCAAGCGGAACATCTTCTGCGCGACCTGTCCGCCCTTGCTCGAGGAACTGGGGACTGAAACCAAGGTCGACGTCGATGTGCAAACCAAGACCGCCCTGCCGCTGGGCTTGCTGGCCATCATGTACGCGCCTCCGCCCAACGGCATCAAGTGGTCCATCGCGGTCATGCGCGACACCGAGGCCAAGACCGTGGGTGCCTTTCCGGTCGGCGGCAAGATCCACGGCGCCACGGTCACCGAGATCCTAGAAACGCGCGTCTACCTCGACAACGTGGGCAAGGCCGAGTACATCGACCTCTTCGAGGCGCCGGCGCCGCCGCCCCAGGCCGTCGCCGCGGCGGTGGCCCCGGACAAGAACGATGCGCTCGCCGTGGACATGGCCAAGGGCATCAAGAAGCTCACCGAGCACAACTACGAGCTTCAGCGCGGCACCCTGGAATCCGTGCTCGGCAACATGGCGCTGCTCTCGCGCTCGGCCCGCATCGTGCCCGAGATGAAGGACGGCAAGGCGGCCGGGTTCCGCCTGTTCGCCGTCCGTCCCGACGGGCCGTTCGCCATGATCGGCATGCAGAACGGCGACATCATCTCGTCCATCAACGGTCTGGAAATCACCAGCCCGGAAAAGGCCCTCGAGGTTTACGCCAAGCTCAAGTCCGCCAGCCATCTCTCCCTCGGCATGGAGCGGAACAGTCAGAAAATCACGAAGGAATACAACATCCGATGAAGCCACTATTAACATGGGAACCCTCGAAGGGTTCCCAATCCCTCCCGCGATGGTCCGCGCCGAGCAAAGCTCGGCGGCTCCCCACGCGATTGACATGGGAACCCTCGCAGGGGGCCCAAACTCTCCCGCGATGGTGCGCGGCCAGCGGAGCCGGCCGGCTCCCCACGCGATTGACATGGGAATCCTCGAAGGGTTCCCAAACCCTCCCGCGATGGTCCGCGCCGAGCAAAGCTCGGCGGCTCCCCACG
>JADGRD010000515.1 GCA_017881285.1 Pseudomonadota bacterium
CGGCCGGAGGCCAAGCGACGACCGAGAGCGACATGGGCGCGCTCTGCGCGCCCGAAGTCGCTCGTCCGGCGGACGGGACACCTTCCTCACCCGTTGCAGCCGTCCGCTCGCCTAGTAGGGAGAGCCCCTAGCCCCAACGCTCGCTGGCGAAGTAGAGCCCGGCGAACACCTTGGCGGCGATGACGAGCCCCTTGCCTTCTTGCTCGCGCAGCCACGCGCGCGCGTCGGCGATGGGTACCTCGTGCACCACGATGTTCTCGCTGTCGATACCCCCGCCGGCACCCACGCGCACCAGGTTCCACGCCAGGATGAAGTGCACCAACTCGTTGGCCATGCCGGGCGAGGTGGCCGTGGTGGCCACCAGCTCCAGGTCGTGCGCCTCGTAACCAGTCTCCTCGATCAGCTCGCGGCGCGCCGAGGCCACCGGATCCTCGTTCTCGTGGCCAGGCTCGTCGCCCATCAGCCCGGCGGGGAACTCGATGACCTTGCGACCCAGGGGCGCCCGGAACTGCTCGACCAGGAGCAAGCGCCGCTCCGCGGTGAGGGGGATGATGGTCACCACGCCCTGGGAATTCGGCCGTTCGACGAAGGTCCAGCCGTCACGATCGATCAGGCGCAAGAAGGGTGTTGTGGCGAGAATTCGATCAGCCATGACGGTGCTAGCGACCTAGCTCTTCGTCGATCCAGTCCTTGAGGCTGGCGATGTCCAGGGGGTCGCCGTACTTGCGGCCGTTGATGTAGATGCTTGGCGTGGCGGCAATGCCCAGGTTGTTGCCCTCGGACTTGTCGGCTTGCACGCGGTCCTTGACCCCGTCGGCGCTCGCTTCCTTGCGCCAGAGAACGAAGTCGAGACCGACCTCCTTGGCCGCCTTTTCGAGCGCCGCAGGCGTCAGGTTCTCCGAGCTGGCCCAGACCTTGTCGTTGTACGCCCAGAACTTGCCCTGCTTGTGCGCCGCGACCGCGCCCTCGGCGGCCAGGCGCGCGTTGGTGTGCGAGCTGAGGGGAAAGTGCTTGAAGTACACCTTGACGTCGTTCGGATACTCCTCGACCACTTGTCGCAGCAAGGACTGGGCTATCTTGCAATGCGGACATTCGTAGTCCACGAATTCGACCACCGTGACGCGGGCGGTCTGCTTGCCCTTCCAGGGCGCCGCCACGAGGTCGAAGTGCCCGACGCGCGGGGCGCGGAAGCGCTTATCCAGGTGCTCGCTGATTTCGGAGTCAGTGAATCCGGAATCGACCAGGTGCGCGACGTAGCGGACGGCGTAAAACGATGCGCGGCAGGAAGGGTCGTGCTTGGCCGAGTAGAGCAGGCTGTGGCCCTGCCCGCACGCGGATGCCTCGCGGTTGACGACCCGGAAGAAGACCTTGCGCTCGAATGCGTCGAGCTTCCCGAGGTCGATGCCGGGCGGCGGCGAGCTGTCCTCTGCCGACGGTGCCGCGCCCTTGTCGGCCGAAAGGGGGGCGGCCAGCGCCGTCCGGATCGGGGGGGCGACATGCACGCCCCCGCATGCCGCAAGCAGGATGGCCGCCCTGGCGATTCGACGTCGGGTTCGAGGGGAAAGCATCGGCGGCAAGATTAGGAACCTGAACGCTTTTAGTCAAACCCGTGTTCGCAACTCCTCATTTGACGTCACCGCTTTGAAAAGTCAGTATGTCCTCCTGTCGGACGGATACTACGCATGGGTTCGGACTACATCGCGGTTACTCTCGTCATCCTCGTCGGTGTCGGCGTCGCGCTCCAGTTCGCCGCGCTGGCCAGGTTCATGGGCGAGCGGCGGCCCAGCGCGGCCAAGGACATACCCTACGAGGCGGGGTCGGACCCGGTCGGCGATCCGCGCGGGCGTTTTCCCGTGCGTTTCTATCCCCTGGCCATCCTTTTCGCCGTTTTCGACATCGAGGCCGCGTTTCTCTACCCCTGGGCGGTGATCTTTCGCGAGCTGTCCTGCGCGGGGCCGGTGCGCACCGGGGTGTGCGCGGCAGGGATTTCCCTGCTGGGTATCGGGGCCGCGGTGGCCTTCATGGCCGTTCTTCTGGTGGCGCTCGTCTACGCCTGGCGCAAGGGCGTGATTGGCTGGGGCTAGCACGATGCCGCTGACCTTCTACAGCAGCAAGCTCGCCGACGCCGTCAACTGGGCGCGCAAGTACTCACTCTTCCAGTATCCGTTCGTCACCGCCTGCTGCGGCATGGAGTTCATGGCCATGTGGGCGCCCAAGTACGACGTGGCGCGCTTCGGGGCCGAGTTCCCGCGTTTCTCGCCGCGCCAGGCGGATCTGCTGATCATCGTCGGCACCATCACCGAGCGGCAGGCGCCGGTGCTTCGCCGCATCTACGATCAGATGTGCGAGCCCAAGTGGGTCATCGCCTTCGGCGTGTGCGCGTCGACCGGCGGTTTCTATCAGAACTATTCGGTCATGCCGGGCGCGGATCAGGTCATCCCCGTGGATGTCTACGTGCCCGGCTGCCCGCCACGTCCCGAGCAAGCGCTTGATGCCTTGATCATGCTCCAGGAGCGCATCCAGCGCGGCGAGGGGCATAGCCAGGTCGTGCTCAAGCAGGAAAAGGGCTACGACGTCCCCCTGGCTGCCATTAGGAAGACTGGGGCAGGGGGCTAGGTTCACCATGGCGAAGATCGTTCTCGATACGCTCCTTGCACGCTTCCCCGGCGGCGAAATCCTCGCAACGGGCTCGCAGCACGGCAACGAATGGGCACGGGTGGCGCCGGTGGCGTGGCGGCAGGTAGCCGAGTTCCTGCGCGACGATCCAGTGGCGCAGATGAACATGTTCGTGGACCTGACCTGCGTGGACCGTACCCCGCACGAGCCGCGCTTCGACGTCGTCCTGCACCTCTATTCCATCGAGAGGAAGCATCGCGTGCGCCTTCTCGCCGGGGTGCCGGAGAAAGAGCCGGTGATCGACACGCTGGTGCCGGTGTGGCCGGGCGCCAACTGGTTCGAGCGCGAGGCTTTCGACATGTACGGCGTGCGCTTCGCGGGCCACCCGGATCTACGGCGAATCCTCATGTATCCGGAATTCCAGGGGCATCCCCTGCGCAAGGACTATCCCAAAGAGAAGCGCCAGCCCCTGCTGCGGCGCTTACCGGGGAGCGTGTGATGATGGCGAGCGAAGCCGCTCCGCAGCTTGCAGCCCGCCGGCGCGTCGTGTTCGGCGAATCCGACGTTGCGGATTTCGACGACGAACCGGATCTGCCCACCGAGTCCATGCCGCTGATGATGGGGCCATCGCACCCCGCCATGCACGGCACGGTCCGCATCGCCCTCGAGGTCGAGGGCGAGAAAATCAAGACGGCCGACATCCAGATTGGCTATCTCCACCGCTGCTTCGAGAAGGAAGCCGAGGCCGCGACCTGGACGCAGATCTTCCCGTACACGGATCGGCTCAACTACGTGTCGCCCATGCTCAACAACGTGGGGTACGCCATCGCGGTGGAAAAGCTGCTCGACCTCGAGGGCAAGGTACCCGAGCGCGCGCAGTACATCCGCGTGATTGTCGGCGAGATCTCGCGCATCACCGACCACCTGACTTGCCTGGCCGCGGGCGCCATGGAACTGGGGGCCTTCACGGTCTTCTTCTGGTTGATCAAGGGTCGCGAGTGGTTGTGGGAGCTGCTGGAAGAAGTCTCGGGCGCGCGCCTGACCCACAGCTACGTGCGCATCGGCGGCGTGGTCGCGGACCTGCCCGAGGGCTGGCCGGCCAAACTGCTCGCCGTGCTGGCCAAGGTGCGCGTGGCGATCGGCGACGCGGACAAGCTGCTTACCCGCAACAAGATCTTCCGGGATCGCATGGATGGCGTGGGCGTCATCGCCAAGGCCGATGCCGCCGGCTGGGGTCTGACCGGCCCGGTCGCGCGCTCGACCGGGCTGGCCTACGACGTGCGCAAGGATCACCCCTACCTGGTCTACGACC
>JADGRD010000516.1 GCA_017881285.1 Pseudomonadota bacterium
GATACACACGGGCAGACGTGTAGCCATTTGTCCATTAGAGCCGGCTCTCGCCCACCCTCTTCAAACCATCGCCGAACCAGGGGTTTGTGGTCGTTCCGTATTGTGTGTCCCAGGTCACACGGGCGTGTCCGGCGCATCGGGGCCTGGCCGTAGAGATCGTCGGCGGCTCGCGGGCGGTCGAGGTAGTACGCCATCGGCGCGGCGGGGGCGTTATGGTTGCACCCATGCCCCCCAATGGCGCCATGCGTCTGCTGCTCGCTGTCTTCTTTCTGGCTGGACCTGCGTGCAACGGGGGTGGCGCGGCGCCGGCGCCGGACGGTGGCCGGGGCGACGTCGCGGCCGCGGCCGACACCGCAGTTGCCGATGCGGCGCCCACTCCCAGCGATGGCGTGGCCGAACGCGCGCCCACGGAAGTGGCGGGTGTCGAGGCCCCCCCGGCCAGCCCCAGCCGCTTTCCCGACACGACCTCGACCATCGGCATCCTCGCGGACCAGTTGCCCAACCTGAGCTCACTGCAGATGCAGTTCGCGGCCACGCATTATGTGGGAAGCCAGAAGCTCCTCTTGGGCACGACGCGCGCTCTGCGCGCCATTAATCCGAATTTCGTGGTTCTGCACTACCACCTGGCTATGTGGCAGTCGGCGCCGGCGACCAGTTTCATCACCAATGGGCTCAACTGGGGCAACGACTATCCGGACGTCACTACGCACGAGAGTTGGTTCTGGCACAACAGCAGCGGTGCTCGCGTACCGAGCAGCGCGGACGGTAAGCTGCTGATGAACGTGTCCGACGCTGGCTTCGCCGCGTACTGGGCAGATTCCATCGCGCGGCAGACGGTGGCCGGCGAGTACGACGGCGTGTTCCTCGACTCGGCCTCGCCGGCGCTGCTGCAAGGCGAGTGCAGCCAGACCGATCCACGCCTGGCCAGCACGGCGGTGCGCACGCAGACCTTCAGCGAGCTCGGCGGGCAGACCTGGATCGCCGCCTGGGACACCTGGATCGGCGCGCTCGACGCCTCGCTCGGCGGCGCTGGTATTCCGCTGATTCCCAACACCAGCGCCTTCGTCACCACCTGGGACAATTCCGACTACAACCGCACCGCAGGGATCTTCGTCGAGGGCTTCGCCGACCCCGGCTTCTCGGTCACCGACTGGAAGGCGTCGACCACTCAGATCCTGGCCATCGCGGGGCAGGCCAAGATCGTCATCTTGCAAAACTATCTCGCCGACGCGAGCGACGTCGCGCGGCGTCTGTACTACCTGGCCAACTACCTGCTGGTGAAGGGCAGCCGGACGTACCTCTTCTACTTCGCGGCGAACCCGCTCGAGTGGTACCCCGAGTGGCAGATCGACCTCGGCGCTCCCGCGGCTATGCAAGCCTCGCCTGACGCACTGGTTTGGCAGGGCGTCTACCGGCGCGATTACGCCAAGGGCGTGGTCTTGCTCAACCCGGGAACGTCGGCGGTATCGGTCACGCTGGCGGCGCCGATGCGCCGGGTGGACCCGCAGGGCGGCGGCGCGGTGCCGTCCGACGGTAGCCTGTCGGGCTCAGTGTCGATGACGAGCGTGAGCACGCTGACCTTGGCGGCGGGCGCGGGCGCCATCTTGCTCAACTAGTTTCTGGGTCCCACCGATGAGCAACCCCACCACTTTCTCAAGGGTCAATGTGCTCGGCGTCGGCATCAGCGCCATCAACCTGGAGCTGGCCCTCGGCGCCATCGAGCAGGCGCTCGTCGAGAAACGCAAGGGCTACATCTGCGTGACCGGGGTGCACGGGGTGATGGAGGCCCAGAAGGACGAGGAGCTCAGGCGCATCTTCAATCGCTCGTTCCTGACCACGCCCGATGGCATGCCGATGGTCTGGGCCGGACGCCTGGCGGGCCTTGCGCAGATCTCGCGAGTCTACGGGCCGGATCTCATGCTCCTGGTCTGTGAGCACTCGCGGGAGAAGGGGCACTCGCACTTTCTCCTCGGTGGGAAAGCGGGGGTGGCACCGGAGCTGAAGCGCCGGCTCGAAGAGAGGTTTCCCGGCCTCAAAATCGTTGGCACCTACACACCCCCGTTCCGGCCGCTGACCCCCGCCGAGGAGGAGGACTTGATCCATCGGATAGGGGAAGTGAAGCCGGACATTATCTGGGTGGGAATCAGCACCCCCAAGCAGGAACGCTTCATGGCCAAGTATGCCGATCGACTGGCTGCCACCCTGCTCGTCGGGGTGGGCGCTGCCTTCGATTTCCACACCGGGCGTCTCCGCCAGGCGCCACCGTGGATCCAGCGCTCCGGGTTCGAGTGGCTGTTCCGGCTCGGCTGCGAACCGCGGCGGCTCTGGCGCCGCTACCTTCTCAACAATCCGCTGTTCTTGCTCAAGAGCTTCTCCCAGATCACGCGTCTCAAGAAGTACCACCTGGAATAGCCCGAGGCCGCAGCTTAGCCACCGGCGTGGTCGTGGGCTTCTCGCCTCGATATAAATGGCCCTCCGTTCTCAGCAGGCTCTCTTCCGTGGACCAAACGGATGCCGAGAACGGAGGGCCTCCACTCCACCTAGTTACAGGAGCAGCTCCTTTCTGGCCGTGGCCAGCCGCATAGGGCGGTCGGCCCTAGCCCAATCCAAGAAGACCTTCGACATATTGGCCAGCCGAGAAGTTCCAAGAATCGTTGGGGTTGACGCGGGCAAGCTTGCCGCGGAATTCCTCGACGTTCTTGTAGCCGTGCAGGTCCATCCAGGCGGTGAACTCGGCGAGCATCCTGCCAATGTGGGCCGGTTTCTCCCGGAGCAGGACGCCGACCACCTGTGTGGCGCGCGCGCCCGCGAGCATCACCTTGGCCATGTCGCGGCCGTTGCTGATGCCGGTGCTGGCGGCGATGCCGGCCCGCAGGTGATTGGACAGGAGGGCGATCCAGCGCAGAGACAGCAGGGTGTCGCGCGAATCGGTTTCCTGGTAGCGCGCCCGCTTGACCTCCAGGTCCACGTCGATGTCGGGCTGGAACATGCGGTTGAACATCACGAAGCCGTCGGCTCCGGCTTCCTCGAACCTCTTCACGACATTCGCCAGGTTCGTGTAGAAGGCGTGCAGCTTCACGCCGATGGGAATGTGCACCGCCTGGCGGACTTCGTCGAGGATGCTCACCTCCCGGTCCTCGATCTCGGCCGCGGTGGTGTCGAGGTCGCGCGACGGTGAATAGAGGTTGAGCTCGAGACCATCGACGCCGGCGCCTTCGAGGGCCTTGGCGTACTCGGTCCATTGCACCTTCGTCACGCAGTTGATGCTAGCGATGAGGGGAATGTGCACGGCCTTGCGCGCTTCCGAGATCCAATAGACATGGGTGCGCGTGCCGGCGTGCTCGAGGTGGGGAAACATCGAGGTCGCCTCGGCGGAGGTCTCGTTGTGGCGGGCGAGATCCTGCTCGAAGGCGTCGGCGTCGATGCGCACCTGCTCCTCGAAAAGGGATTTGAGGACGACGGCCGAGGCCCCCGCCGCCTCCATCGCCACGACGGTGTCGACCCGGGTCGAGAGCGGGGACGAGCCGACGATGACGGGATTCTTGAGAGAGATTCCCATGTAACTGGTTCGTAGATCGGACATGGCGCGCTCCTTTCGTAAATAGGACCGCGGCGGTCCCATTTGGTCCAGGGAAAGGATTCCCAAGGAAGTGTATTCGTGAGATGCCACCCGGTCTTTCGAGGTGACAGAAAAATGGGGGACCGGTGCTCGCCGCCCGAACCCCCGACGCGTCGCGGCTAAGGGGCGAGTGACTACGCCGCGGCTGATTCCCCGATGGGCGGGGCGGGCGCGCCGATTCGGGCGTTCTCCGCCTTGCGGAGGGCAATCAACTTGTCGCGAAGCTCGTCGAAGAGGGCCGGGTGCTCGCCGAGGTACTGGCACGCCTTGTCACGCCCCTGGGCGATGCGTTCGCCGTTCCAGGCG
>JADGRD010000517.1 GCA_017881285.1 Pseudomonadota bacterium
TACGCCGCCGCGGCCCGTAGCCCCGCCCAATCCTGTGGCGCCGGCCGAGCCCCCGACGCCCGTGGCTACCGTTGTCCCTTGGCCGCCTGCGCCGCCCGAGCTCGCGATGCCGCCGCTCCCGGTTCCGCCCGAGTTTCCGCCGCTGCCCCCCGATGCCGGGCCGCCGCCCGTGTCCGTGGTTCCGCCGGTCGGCGAAGTTGGGTCCGTCCTATTTGGCGTGCTGCATCCAAGGAGGGCCGACAAAGCGACGACAGCCGACAGAGCAGGCTTCGAATTGATCATAATATCGAGCAGTGGGGGGAGCGGTTGAATTCCGTCTCGTTGATCCCCCGACAATGTGCCTGCACCATTGACGCGACGTGACTCCAGGCGCCTGACCTTCGGCCTTGGCGTAGAGCGAGCCCGGTCTGCGCCGGGTCCCATGGAGCATCGCGCGCTGGTGCGCCAGCGTCGCCGAAGCTAATCGCACCTACAGACAATTGCCGACAAGATCGCGCCCAACCGCGCTTCGCCACCGCTTCGCAGCTCCGCAACTGCCGCCCGCGGGTCGCCTTGACCTCCGCTACACGCTCGCGAAGGGACAGCGCTATTTCCCGTACCCCGCAGCGACGACGTTCGCCTGCACGGTGTCGTCGGTGGCATCCGGCGGATTGCCGACTGTTATGGCTCCTTCGAAGAAGGTTACGACGCCGTTGTTACTACCGTCGCCACCCGTTCCCAGGATGATGGAGCCTTGCAATTTCTTGGGACTGTAGCCGGGCGGACGCGCCCCGTTCCACTTGGTCTGGAGGGTGCCGGACTGCGCATTGCCGGCCTTTAGCCCCATCTTGTTCCCAGAGGGACCCTTGAGTATGCCCGTGACGTAGGACCATCCGGTTATGGAGGTGTTACCTGGCACGGGTGTCGATTCGCTCGCCGAGTCTCCCGCATACATGCCGTTTTCGAGATCCGCCAAGAGCCATGGGCCGCTGCCAGCGCCATGGGAGCCATACTGCGTGGAATTCCCGAAGTAGAGGCACTCCATGGTGGCATTGCCGTCGTCTTTTCCATCCGACTCTGCATTGCCGTAATCGAAGCAGCACCATTGGCTGTAGCGGGTTCCGTCCACCACCATGTACATGGACTCTGGATCGTCGTTCTTGGCGAGCCCCTTGGCGGCGTTGTTCCGGTAGGCGACGTTCGTTGAGGAGCCGTTGACGTAGATACCGTAAGCGGTATGACCACTCACCGTGATCTTTCCGTCAATACAGGTACATCAAACGGATGCGGCCGCTGTACATGTAGTTGCTCCAATCATTGCTTCTACCCGGCGTCGCGGTGTCGGGATCGCTTGGCTGGAAATACGCTTTCGCAAAGCCAAACACGGCCTTGACGAAAAGCTGTCCCCCCAGCAGAAATTGAAGGGCGGCGAAGCCTTGCAGGTGAGAGGTGTAGTCTCCGATGTTGCTGTTCGTCGCGACATACTGGTCCGTCTGCTCCGTCCAGTTGAGGCCCAAGCCCGCCAGCCACAGGTCAGCCAGCCTAACATTGGCGAATCCGCCCACGCTCTTCGTCGTGTAGTTCGAGGGCAGAGCGGCAATGTACCCGGGGCCGTTCGGGCTGCTCCCGTAGCCGTTCGTGTATTGCTGACGGCCGATCGCCCCGTTCAAGCCGAATTCGATGTAGGGATAGATTACGAACTGCACGGAGGCACCCAGGCCTTCCTGGACGTTATTTGCCACTGGATCCTTCGGTGTCGGGTCGTTGGGGCTGGTCGTAGGGTCCTGCATGACGGGGGTGCGCTTCTGGTATTCCCCGCCAATCTTCAACTTGAACTTGAACTCGGACGTACCGACGTCGAGGATCGCGGTCAGGCGGTCGCCGAGGTAGCTGCCGGCCTCATTGCCCGTAGCGGAGCCCGGATTGCCCGGATTAGTGCCCGGAATATCGTTTCGGTAGTTGCTGTTGCCCAGCTTCACGAGATTCTCGAATCGCAGCCATTGGGTCACATAGGCGTGCAGGGCGACGTATCCCACGGCCAGGCCGTCGGTGGGCCGGTCGTGCAGGTAATTCACGCCGTACAAGGAAGGCGCCTCCAATTGCGCTGGGCTGGTCTGGTTCGTGTCGGTCCTGGTGTCGTCCAGGCCAAACATGCCAGCCCCCATGCGCTCGAGAGTGTACTGATCCATCCCCATGCCCAGGTGATAGACCTCCCAACCCTCGAAGCGACCGACCTTCAGGTCCCAGATATTCCAGTGGCCCACTCGAATCCAAAGATCGTCGGTGCTGAAGGTACCTGCGCCCGTGCACACGGTGTTCACCGCCGGGTTCACCCCCGAGCCGTCGTTCGTTGCCTGGCAGAGATTGCCCACCAATTCGGCCTGGCCCTGGACGAAGAAGCGGCCGCGTACATAGGTGGGAGTCACGCGCAGCACGCCGCGGCCCTGCATGAAGTACATGCTCGAACTCTGGAATTGCTTTGGGTCGCGCTTGATCGCTTCGTAGCCGCTGTCGACCCAGAAATTACCAGAGACGCCAACGCCGGTGTGGGCCAGGTACGGCCACTGCAGGCCGTCGAAGGATGGCTCGAGCCACAGCGACCCCCCATAAAGACCGCGCAAACGACCAGGGAAGGACTCGGGGCCCAAGTGCTGGATGGTGGGTGCCGGGGGTTGCGTCGCAGGCGCCCCGCCAGCGGTCACTCCCGTGGCGGGAATCGGTTCCACGTCGGGCGGGGGCGGTGCCGGCGGCTCCGCGAGCGGGCGCTCCTCGTCGGGCACCGCCTTCGCCTGGTCCTGGTTGTTGATGGGCTCGGCGGTTTCCGTCGCGGTCGACGTAGACGTCGAGGTCGCGGTTGCAGTCGAGGTCGAGTCGGCCGCGGTGACCTCCGTGGCCGTGCCGGAGGGAGAATCAGCCGGCTCAGCCGACGGAGTTTCAGGGGGCGCCGGTGGCGTAGCGGGGGCGTCGATCGAGCTACTGCCTTCCGAGGCTGCCGGCTTGTATTTCGTCGCTGCCTTCGCCGTGGGTTTGGCAACCGCCACGGCACCTCCCAAGGTGAGCAACGTTGAAAAAGCAGCGAGCGCCGCAACCCATCGATACGGTCGGAAATGTTTCCTTGTCATGGCTAGATCCAAAGCGAAATTCTGGACGCCTACTCGGACATCATCCTCTGCTGGACCGTCCACACGCTCGTGTTGGTGCAGAGCGTGCAGCTAGGAAACCAAGGCGAAGGGAAAAGGGCAACCATCTGGAATCGACCTGCGCGCATGCAAACCTCCGGGGAAGACAAGTCGTCTCAGGCAGTGGGAGGATAAGTCGAATTCCGTTAGGCAGTGGGGATATTTCGGGGTGCAGGTGACGCGAAGCGTCCTCTCGGACGTGCAAATGTGGTGTTGCTGCGTGCGCGGACCTTCCGCACT
The DNA here is from genome assembly GCA_017881285.1 of Pseudomonadota bacterium. Taxonomy (GTDB): domain Bacteria; phylum Myxococcota_A; class Polyangia; order Fen-1088; family Fen-1088; genus Fen-1118. Next base: position 3,399 of record JADGRD010000517.1, read on the forward strand.
TCTGCGTACGCAACCGAGGCACTATGGAAACCATGGAGGGCTCCGAGAGCCGGGAAGGCCGGTCCGTCGACCGAGGCACTGGTCGCAGGACATCGTACGCAGCAGCGCTGCCGAAGGGACTGAGCCTCCTCACTGCTTTCCGACGAAGGTCGTAACCGATTGCCCCGCGAGGGAGCCGGAGAACCGTCCGCCGGTCACCGTGATGGCCGTCCCGGCAGCCAGGTTCGAGCTCGACGACGTGACGTACGGGGTGACCGTGGTCGGCCAACACGACCCCGAGACGAAGAACGAAACCGCCACGGCGCTCGATCCGCTGTTGAGCGCCACAATGGCGACGGTTCCGTCCGAATTGTAGAATGGCACGATCTGCACCGAGGATGGCGCGCCCGAGATGCCCACCCGCACGTAGCCGGGGCGCACGAACTTGCTGAAGTTGCCCATCGCGTAGACGCGCTTGGGAGGACTGCTCGTGCTGCCGCCATCCATGAACGATTGTGTCCACCAGTAGTGCCACCCACTCGCGCC
>JADGRD010000003.1 GCA_017881285.1 Pseudomonadota bacterium
GCCTGCGGGCGCGCCCACCCAGTCGCGCATGGTCAGCGGCGTCCACACGTCGATGATGCGCGGTTCGTGGAGCGGCCCCGTGGCTTCCTCGACTTCTCGCAGGGCTTGCTGCGCTCGACGCGTCTTTTCCACGCGATACTCGGGACCGCGGTGGCCGGTCGTGGTGTCGTGCCAGCGCGCCCACTCGGCGTAATTGGTCTCGACGAGTACGGTGAGCCGGGTCTTGCCAGGCACGCCGGATGGTCGCAACTGACCGTACACACCCTCGAGGAGACGGCTGGGATCGCCGCGCACGCGGAAGAGGTTGAAGTCCTGCGCGGGATGGTGCTTCTCGTCGAGCAAGGCCGCCACGCACAGGAGGCCACCGGTTTCCGTGAGCCGTCCGATGCCCTCGCGATAGCTCGCCGGCAAGGCCTCGTGCGGGAGCAGTCCGACCATGGTCTTGGGGTGGATGGCCGCAACCACGGTGTCCGTGGCGATGCTCCGGCCCGACTGCAACCGGACGCCGGAAGTGCGCCGCTGGTCCACCAGGATCCCGGCAACGGGATCCCCGACGATCAAGTCGACCCCCAGGGCAAGCGCGCGGTCCGTCAGGGCCGCGGCCATCTCGACCCCGGTGCAACCGAGCTCCCAGGCCGACATGAGCAGGGAGGCCGTGGCCACCATGAGAAACGCAGCCGGGCACGCGGAGAGATTTACACCGATGAGACACCCCTGCAGGGCGAGGATATCGACGAGGCGCTTGGGCAGGTTCATCTCCGCCAGCACCTCGGCCGCGGTGCGCGTCATGGGCAGCGGCGGCGGCGCTCCCCTGGCGTTCGTACGCAGACTCGCCATGGCGGCGTGGCAGATCTGCATGACGAAGCCGACGGCGTCCGGCGCGTGGGGAAAGCGCGCGGCCAGCGTGGCCTCGAGCTTCTCCACCGTGCTCGGCAGGTCGAAGATCTCGTCGTCGAAGAAGAAACGATCGATGACCCCGCCGGTGCCCAGGCGGCGCAACTTGAGCGCGGGGCGAATCTCCAGCAGGTCGAGGAAGTCGCCGAGCAGTTCGCCGGGCGCGGCCGACCCGAAATAGTGGACACCAACCGGACAGTCCACGCCTTCGCGCGTGTAGCTGCGCAGGGCCCCGCCGGGTCGCGCCTCGCCCTCGACGAGGGTGACGCGCAGACCGAGGCGCGCCAGCACGATCGCCGTCGATAGCCCGCCGAAACCGGCACCGATCACCGCCACCGCCGCGCTCACGCGAACACCTCGATGGCCGCCAGGCGCGGGCCGAGCTCCAGGAGGAGAAGGCGGCGGTGGGGAAGTGCGATGGGCGCGCCGGTGAAAGGAAGCATTCCCACGGCGACGGCACGGCCAGCGATGGCGGCCGCGGTCGCGCCGATGCTCGCGTGCTGGCCAAGCCGGTCGCGGTAGGCGACGATGGACGCGGACGGCAGGAGTTGGCCGAGGCGGGCGTAGGCAGGGTCCTTCGCCAAGTCATGCCCGGCCGGGATGCCGACGACGACCGCATCATAGTCTGGCGTGACTCCGGCAAAGCGATCGACCAAGGCGACCGCGCCATCGTTGCCGCCTTCGCCGAGCCAGCGCAGGCGTACGCCGGGATCGCCGTCGTCGGGAATCAGCAGGAAAGCCGCGCCGCCATCGGAGACAAGCGGACCGCGTGCCCCCTCGGGATCGAAGAGCGGCGACAGCCGGGGTTCGAAGGCCTCGGCCGCCACGACGAGCGCGCTGCCCGCGCCAGACACGATGTGCAGGGAGCCGCACAGGAGCGCCTGGCTGAATGAGCGCTCGCCCGCGGAGGAGGTCAGGTTGGGCGCCTGGCTGCCGAGGAGCAGGGCGATTTGCCCGGTCGGCGCGTTGTGAACCGAGCCGATGAAATCCATTGGACTCGAGAACTGGTCCCCACTCTCGAAGAGCTTGCGCAAGAATTCCTGGGTCTCGGCCAAGGGGCCCCACGCCGTGCCCACGGCGATGGCCTCGGGCGGGGCGGCCCGGCCGCTCGCCGTGTGCACGGTCTGCGCGAGCGCAAGCATCAAGCGCGGCAGGCGCTTGAGCCGACGGACGAAGGCGGCGGGCGCCGCCCTGGCGAAAGCCGCGTCGGGCACCAGGCCAGCGGTGGAGTCGCGGGAGAGGAGGGCGTTCCAGGTCTCGTCAAGGCCGCCGCGCGCCGTGAGGCAAGCCGAGGCGGCGATGCGCAAGGCGGGCAGCCCCGAGGCAGGGGGAACATCCCCGGTCGTCGCGCGGAGGTCCCCTCTCCCCGCGTAGCGGGGAAAGGGATGGGGTGAGGGGCTGGACGGCGCCTTCTCGAAGATCACGCAGGCGTTGTTGCCGCCGAAACCGAAGGAGTTGGAAAGGACGGCGGAAATCGGCGCCTGGGTAGGCGCGCGCACCGGAGAGATCTCGAGACTGGTGTCGAGTGTTTCAAGTCCGGTGTTGGCGGGCAGGAGACCGTCGCGCAGGGCGAGGATCGAGATCACCGCCTCGATGCCACCCGCGGCGGCCAGGGCGTGGCCGGTCAGTCCCTTGGTCGACGACAGCGCGGGTTGCACGTCGGCGAAGACCTGCTTCATGGCGCGCGCCTCCGCCTGGTCGTTGTCGGGCGTGCCGGTGCCGTGCAGATTCACGTAGCTGATGGCCCGTGGCTCGAGGCCCGCGTCGGCCAGGGCCCGGCGCATCGCCAGCACCGCGCCCTGGCCTTCTGGATGCGGGCTGGTAGCGTGGTAGGCGTCGCAGCTTAATCCCGTGCCGGAAAGCACGGCGAGAACCGGACGCTCGTCCGGCGCGGTTTCGAGCACCAGGAATCCCGCGCCCTCGCCGACGGTCATGCCGTCGCGATTCGCGTCGAGCGGCATGCACCCATGGGCAGCCACGAGCTGAAGCTGGCGGAAACCGTGGAAGGTCAGCCGGCTGAGGGAATCAGCGCCGCCGGAGAGGACCCGCCGGGCCAGACCCGCGCGCAAGAGGGCCGCCGCGACCGACAGCGCGACGGCCGCGCTCGAACAGGCCGTCGAGATGGTGATGACCGGCCCGCAGACGCCAAGCGTTTCCGCCAAGTGCAGCGCGACCGTGTCGAGACCATGGTAGCGGTAGGCGTCGGGCGAGGTGATGCCGGCTTCCAGCGCGCTCTCCGTCGCCGCGATGCCGCCCGTGCTGCTGCCCAGAACGATCGCATCGGGCAGCGGCCCGGTGCCCACTGCCTCGCGCGCGGCCAGCAGCGCGAGCCGGTGGGTGCGGGGCCGGCCCGCGACCTCGCCAGCCTCGAGGGCGGTAGCCTGCGCGACCGGCAACTCGCCGCTCGGGTGCTTGATGGGCCACACCGTCGGTGTCTGGAAATGCGCGACCGGATGCGCGAGAAGGTCGCGGAGCTCGCCGACATGGTTCGCTCCGGCGCATACCACACCCATGCCGGTCACGCAGACGGGCGGCCGCGAGCTCATGCAGGCGAGGCCGGCCGGCGCTGCCGGAGGAAGGCGGCGAGCGCGTTGAGCGAGGCGAAGGCCTCGACGCCCGCGGCGCGATTGTCGATCTTCACGCCGTAGTCCCGTTCGATGAGGACGACCAGTTCGAGCGTGTCGATGGAATCGATGCCCAGCCCGGCGCCGATGAGCGGGGCGGCCGGGTCGACGGCTTCGGGCTTCAGGTCGAGGCCAAGGGTTTCGACGAGCTTGCGTGCGAGCTCGGCGACGAGGGGATCGGTTTGTCCAGTCACGGTGGCTCCTGCCGGGGGGTGAACGGAAATCTCATGGGGTCACGCCAACCGGTGAAAGACCAGGCAGGTGTTGGTGCCGCCGAAGCCGAAGGCGCTCTTGAGCACGTATTCCTGATTGGCGAGCGGCCGCGTTGTGGTCACCACGTCGAGGTGGATGTCGGGATCGGGGGTCAAGTTGAGGGTGGGCAGCAACACGCCGTCGCGCATACCCTCGAGGGCGAGCATGGATTCGATGACGCTGGCCGCGCCCATGGCGTGGCCGAGCTGCGACTTGTTCGCGCTGACCGGCGGAACCCGGTCGCCGAAGACGTCGTGCAGTGCCTCGTCCTCGATCTTGTCGCCCACCTTGGTGGACGAGGCGTGCGCATTCACCGCCGCGATGCCGTCGGTCCGGACTTCCGCCGTTGCGATGGCTTCGGCGATGCAGGCTGCGATGGTCGGGCGGTGGGGCGAGACCGGGTGGTGCGCGTCCGAGGTCAAGGACCAGCCCGCGAGCTCGAAGTCGGCGGCTAGGCCGTGGGCGCGCGCGAAGTCGGCGCTCGCCATGATCACGCAGCCCGCGCCTTCGGAGATGACGAAGCCGCGGCGGTCGAGCGAGAACGGCCGGCTGGCCCTTTCCGGATGGGACCTGTCCTCGTCGGTCTTGGGCTTGAAAGCGCCGTTCATGGTCGAGAAACCCGCGACGATGGGCTCGACCAGCGGGAAATCGACGGCGCCCGCGATGACCACGTCGGCCCGGCCGGTGTCGATGAGCAGGGCGCCCATGGCCAGGGAGGTGCTGCCCGTGGCGCAGGCCGTGACCGTGGTGATGCACGGTCCGGTGGCGCCGGACAGCATCGAGATCTTTCCCGCGATCATGTTCACGCAGGAATTCGGGTTCATGTAGGGCAGGGGCAGGGTACCGGTGGCGACCAGGGCCCGGTCCGCGTCCACCACCGCGTCGAGCCCGCCGATGGCGGTGCTGAAGGTGACGGCCACGCGCGGGGCGAGCGCGGGTGTGATCTCGATGCCCGCCTTGGCCAGCGCGCGATGCACGACCAGCATGCTGTAGCGAAAGACCGGCGACTTCCAGTGCGCCATCTCACGGGGACGCAGGCAAGGTGGCAAGGGCTCGATGGCGGCCGGATCGAAATCGACCTGGCCGGCGATGCGCACCGGAAAATCAGGCCGGAGCGGAAAACGCGTCAGCGGCCCGATGCCGCTTTCGCCGGCGGTGGCGCGTTTCCACGCGGCGGCCCAATCCACGCCCAGCGAGGAAACTCCATCCCATCCCAGCAGCCGAGGTCGCGACTTGCCCATGGTCAATTCTCGGCTACCACGGAATGAATCGGTAGAGCTTGGCGAACATCTCGTAGACCTCGATCCAGTTCTGCAGATCGCGCGCGGTGCGGATGTGCGCTCGCTTGTTGACCATGACCCAGCTCATGTGGGCGGCGCCGTCCTTGCACGTGGCGCAGTCGCGCGTGGCGGAGGTGCAACAGCGATGCGTGGTCTTGAGATCCGCAGACCAGCGGCGGAAGCGGATGAGCCGGCGCGGCTGCGGGTTGCGCGTGTCGTGCGTCTCGGACACCGAGGGGCATTCCTGCCAGCCGAAGCGGCGGCCGAGCATGCTGCCCGTGGTGAGCACCTCGTGGTAGTAGCGCGAGGAGATGACGGTGTCGGGGTAACGGTCGAGTAGATCGTCCAACTCGTCGCGCACGTCGGCGAGTTGCGCGGGCGACCAGGAGAAGCCATCGGCGCCCTCGTCGTTGGAGAGGAGCTGGAAGTGGACCTTGACGCCGATGTCACGAATGCGGCGGACCATGGTCTCCACCCGGCCCAGTTGCTGCGAGGTGATGGTGTAGAGGTAGTAGGTGTTGGGGTCGCCGGCGTAGTTTTTCGACGAGACCGCGAAGGCGTCCTTTCCACGCAGCGACTTCTCGGTGCCGGCGTCGCCCCACAGCGAGATGCCTACCATCATCTGCGGGAAGCGGTCGCGCGGCACCTTGATGAGTCCGTTGGTGGCGCAGAAGGTGGGCAGGCGCTTGAAGAAGGCCTCGACGCGGTCGGGGTGCAGCGTCGGCTCGCCGCCGATGAGGATGGGCAGGTTCGCCCCGCGCGCTTTCTCGGCATCGATGAAGGTTTCCCACGTGGCAACGTCGTTGGCCTCGCCCGTCAGGTGCTCATTCGAGGAGAAGAAGAAGCAGCCCTTGCAGCGCAGGTTGCACGTGTTGGTCACGTCGTAGATCGAGCTGCGGATGTTCAGGTTGCAGATCTTCTGGTAGCGGTGGTGCCAGGCGTCGTCGAGCAGCGACCGGACGGTGATCATCGGGCGGCTCCGGTCTGCCGGGCCAGCGCGGGCGCGATAGGGACGGCGCACAGATTGGGTTCCTTGGCGTAGCCTTGCACCCATACCGCGAGGTAGGTATCGACGTAGTCGAGCCAGGCTCGGAACTGGTCCGGGCTGCCGATGTGGCGGTTCATGCGCGCGGTGACGATGGCGCTACCCGCCGCATAGTGGCGACAGTCGGCGCAGTCGGTGTCGGGCACGCAGCACGCGGCCTCGCGAATCCACGTCAGGTCCGAGCGGTACTGGCGGAAGGAGCGCCCGAGGCCGAACTGCCCCTGGTTTTGCCGCGGGTACGGGCAGGAATAGAGATCGTGCAGCGAGAGGGTATCGGTGTGCGCGGCGGCGCTGTAGGGCGAGAAGAGCACCTGCTCGGGATAGTCGGCGAGCAGCGACAGCATGGCCTGGCGGGTCTCGGCGAGCGAGGTGGGCGTGTGGCTGAGCGAGCCCTGGTAGCCGACCGTGGCTGAGAACATGTTGAAGGTGACCTTGCAGCCGTGGCGGGCCAGATTCTCGACGACCCCGCGCGCCTCGGCGATGTTCTCGCGCGTGAAGGTGTAGACGAAAACCGCGCGCGGATCGCCGGCGTAGATCTCGATCTGGCGCTCCAGCATGCGCTTGGCGCGGCGGACGCGCTCGGAGGTCGCGTCGTTGCCCCATACCGAGATGTGGATGCGGTAGCCGACCTCCGACGAAATGTGAATCAAGCCATTCGAGGCGATGGCGCCCAGCGGGATCTCGGCGGAGCAGGCTTCGAGCAGATCGGGCACGAGCGCGGGTTCGGCGCCGGCCAGCACGACAAAGGTGATGCCGCGCGCCTTCTCGGCCTGGAAGAGCTTGCGCCAGGCCTCGGGGTCGAGGTTGTCCTGCGCGTTCTGTTTGTCCCCCTCGTAGTAGTAGCAGCCGTCGCAGCGCACGTTGCACCGGCGGGTCATGTCGTAGGTCGACTCGCGCAGGAAGAAGTAGCGGCGAACCTTCGCGAAACGCGCGGCGATGTCCGGCAGCTTGACGATGTCCGCGAAGGTGCCGGACGTGGCCGCGGGCGCCGTATTCGCTGGGGCCGCGGCTAGAACGTCGAGGTTCATGACCGTGTCTGGCAACCCCCGTGCGCCGCTAGCTGACTGTGCCTTGCAGCTGACGGATCTGCTCCGCGATGGCGCGCACCGTCGTGAGGGATGGGTAGTTGTCCTCGTCGAACTTCACCTTGTACTCGCCCTGCAGCACCAGCACCACCGTGGTGAGGTCCATGCTGTCGATGCCCAGCTCCTTGACCAGATCGGTTGTCACGTCGAAGGTATCGGGAGTGACATTTTCGAGCTTGAGTTCTTGGATTAGGATCTCGGCAATGCGCCGTTCCATCAAGCCATTCTGCGTCTGCGGCATCTGGTTGGACCACCCTAAAAACGTGTCCCGCCGTTTAGCACGCCCGTTCGCGGAGAGTCAAGGCACGGCCCGGCAGGCTTGGCGGGGAAAATCGTCGGTATTTCGAGGTCCTGCGCCTGATTTTCGGCGTGGCTTGCCAAGCAGGATTGCTTGGGCTATGCGGGGTATCCCACCGAGCCGGTGAGTCCCGGGAAGGTGCCATGGCCCCGCAGAAAAAGCGCATTTATCTCATCAACCCCAAGACCCCCGAGAACTTCTGGGCGATGCAGGGGACTCTCGACATCGTGGGCCGGCACAAGACCCTGATGCCCAATGCCGCCCTGCTGACCCTGGCGGCCTTGACCCCGCCCGGGCTCGATATCGAGTACGTGTTCTGCGACGAGAACCTCGCGCCGGCGCGCCTCGACCTGGCCTGCGACCTGGTGGCCATCACCGGCTATACGCTGCAAGCCGAGCGCATGCGGGCCTTGAGCGACGCCTTCCGCGCGCGCCATGTGCCGGTGGCGGTGGGCGGCGTCTTCGCGACCTTGGAGCCCCAGCGGGCGCGGTCCCTGGCCGACCACCTGTTCCTCGGCGAGGCGGAGCTGACCTGGCCGCGCTTCCTCGGCGACTGGCTGGCGGGGCGGGCCGGGCCGCTCTACCAGCAAGAGGAATTCATCGATCTCAAGACCAGCCCAGGGGCTGATCTGTCGTACGTGCACGCGTCCGACTACCTCTACTTCTCGGTGCAGACCTGTCGCGGCTGCCCCAATAACTGCGATTTCTGCGACGTCGTACGCCTGGTGGGCCGCAAGTTCCGCACCAAGTCCATTGCGCAGATCGTGCGCGAAGTGAAGGCCGCGCACGCCTGCGGCGCCGAGACGGTCTTCTTCTCGGACGACAATTTTCTGGTCAATCGCGCCTTCACGGTCGATCTCTTGCGCGAGCTGGTCGCCTGGAATCGAACCTTGGGGAGGCCGCTGTCGTTTTCCACGCAGGCCACGGTGCAGATCGGCGCCGACGACGAGATCCTGAAACTGCTCGCCGACGCGCGCTTCAGCGTCATCTTCCTGGGGCTCGAAACCCTGCGCAAGGAATGTCTCGACGAGGTCAACAAGGGGCAGATGGCGTGCTTCGATCCGCGCACGGTCATTCCGCGCATCGGGAGCTACGGCATCATGCCCTTCCTCGGCATGATTGTCGGGTTTGACCATGACACCCCGGCGGTTTTCGGCGACATCGAGAGCTTCCTCGACGAAACTGGCAGCCCCATCGCCTCGATCAGCGTGCTCAATGCGCCCCGGCACACGGAGCTCTACCGGCGTATGCAGGCCGAGGGCCGCTTGCAGGAGGAATTTCGCGGCTTCTGGCACCTCACCACCAACATCGTGCCCAAGGGCATGACGCTGCAAGAGTTGTATCAGGGGCACAAGGCGCTCTTCCAGCGGCTCTATGAACCCGAGCATTTCGAGCGCCGCATGATCAAGTGGCTGGGCAACGTGCGCTACTTGACCGACCTCTACTCGACGAAGAAGAAGACGCTCCACCGGCTCTTCCTCATCTTGCGGGTCGGGCGGCATTTCCTTTTCCGGGTGCCGCCGGTCGTGCGCCGCATGTTCTGGAATGTGGTCAAGTCCGCCTGGCGCACCAATCCGCGCCTCATCTCGCGCGCCGTCTCCGTGCTCGTGCAGTACTGGCACTACTACGACTTCGCCCGCCGGGAAGCGTGGCAGAGGGCGGGGTTGGATGAGGGGCCACTTTATGCCTCGCCCTGCGCAGCGGGCGAGGGCGCGGCGAAGCCGCGGGGGCAGGGGTAGGGCGTGTTGGACCCGAAGTGCTCGCAGGGCTGAGAGGCGGCCGAGCGCAGCGAGGTGGTGAGGGGTCAATGACCACGACCCCATGCGCCTGGCGTGGGATAGATGGCGCTGGGGGCGCTTGCGCTTGGGCGAGGGGGCGTGCAGACTCCGCCCCGTTCGCAGATGTCACGCATATCCCATGAGATTCTCGAGCCCGTCGTGGTGGGGCCCGGCCCGCTCGATATCGATACCTTCATAGGAGTGGCCGTGCACGGCCGCAAAGTCCGTCTGGCGAAAGATGCCGCGTGGCTGCGGCGGATGGAAGCTTGCGAGGCACAGCTGGCGAAGGCGGTCGCCGACGGCACGCCCATCTATGGCGTGACCACCGGGTTTGGCAGCAACTGCGGCGCGCGGATCACGGGTGAAAGCGCGCTCGTCCTGGGCGAAGGGCTGCTGCGTTTTCACGGCTGTGGCACCGGGCCGGCGCTGCCGGTGGCGGCGGTGCGCGGGGCGATGCTCTGCCGCATCCTGTGCCTCGGACTCGGCTACTCCGGCGTGCGGGTCGCGTTGCTCCAGCGCCTGGTCGAGTTTCTCAACCATGGCATCACGCCCGTGGTACCCGCGCAGGGCTCGGTCGGCGCGTCGGGCGATCTGACGCCCATGTCCTACGTGGCCGCGGCCCTGGTCGGCCAGCGCGAGGTGTTCTGCGCAGGCGAGCGTATGCCCGCCGCGCGCGCCATCGAACTGGCCGGGCTGCCTGCCTTCGCGTTCGCGGTGAAGGAACCCATCTCCCTCCTCAACGGGACGCCGATCATGACCGGCGTGGCCATCATGGTCGTGGACCAGTGCCGGCGCATTCTCGCGGCGGCCACGCGCGCAACCGCCATGGCCGTGCACGCGATGGCGGGTCACGAGCACCATCTGCATCCCGTGCTCTTCGAGGCCAAGCCCTTCCCTGGGCAAGGTGCGGTGGCGGCGCAGTTACGCGCGCTGATCCGAGCCGAGGGCGACGTGCACGAGGCCGAGGTGCCCGAGTCGCTGCAAGACCCGTATTCTCTGCGCTGTGCGCCGCATGTCCTCGGCGTACTGGCCGACGCGCTGGTGTGGGTCGAGCGCTGGGTGGAAATCGAAGGGAGTGGGGCTTCCGACAATCCGCTCTTCGATCCCGAGTCGGGCGCGCCGCTCATGGGTGGCAATTTCTACGGCGGGCACATCGCCTTCGCCATGGACGCCGTGAAGGCCGCCGTGGCCTCGGTCGCGGATCTGTGCGACCGACAAGGCGCGCTGCTGGTCGACCCGCGCTTTAGTCGCGGGCTGCCGGCGCAGTTGGCCGTGCCGGTGGAAAACGGCTTTGTCCCGCGCCACGGATTCAAGGGCATGCAGATCACCCTCTCGGCGCTCACCGCCGAGGCTCTGCAGGCGTCGATGCCGGTGGCGTCGTTCTCGCGCTCGACCGAGTCGCACAACCAGGACAAGGTCAGCATGGGCACCATCGCCAGCCGCGAGGCCCTGCGCGTCTGCGAGTTGACCGCGCACGCGGTCGCGGTGCACCTGCTTGCGGCCGCACAAGCGTGCGAGCTGCGCGGTGGCTTGCCGGGGCGGCCGGCCATCGAGGCGGTGGTGCGCGCGATCCGCGGCATCAGCCCGGCGCTCGCCGACGACCGGCCCCTCGACAACGACATCGAGGCGGTCTACCAGGCCGTGGTCGGCGGGGCGCTCGGGCAGCCGGTGCCGGCGGAGGGATAGGCAGCATGGCGGACGCACGCCGAACAGCCACGGTCGCTTTCAGCGTTCCTTTCGCCGACGTGGACGCCATGCAAATCGTGTGGCACGCCAACTACCTCAAGTACTTCGACCTGGCTCGCGATCGGCTGTACTGCGACGCCGGGTTGGATCTCTACCAGGTGGCCGTGGACAGCGGGATGATCTTCCCCATCACGCGCACGCAGACCAAGCACGTCCGCCCCTTGCGTTTTCGCGACGAGGCCGTGTGCACGGCCACGCTGCTCGAGTTCGAGTGTCGCCTGGTCGTGGAATTCGAGATCCGCCTGGCCAAGGATGGGCAGCTTTGCGCCAAGGGCCGCACCGAGCAGGCCGCGGTACGGTTTGCCGATGGTGGCTTGGAACTGCGAATTCCGGAACCCATCCGGCGGGCGCTTCGCACTGTCGGCCATGACGGCTGACGTCTCCGTGGCTGGGGATCTGCGCCGGGCGCTCGCCGATGGCTGCGCCGCCGTCGGCGCCTGGGCCGAGGTTCTCGACCGCATCAACGTCTTCCCGGTTCCCGACGGAGACACCGGCCGCAACCTGGTGTTGAGCCTGGCGCCTCTGCGCGATGTCGGCGCCAGCGACCATGCCATTGCGGAGCGGTTGCTGCTGTCGGCTCGGGGGAATTCGGGCAATATCGCTTGCGCCTTCGTGCGCGCGTTGCTGGATGGGGTCGCGGGCGCAAGCCTGGCCGCCCGCTGCGTGGTCGGAGCCGCCAGCGCGCGCAAGGCGGTCGCGGTTCCGCAGCCGGGGACCATGCTGACAGTGCTGGATGCGCTGGCGGAGGCGGCGAGGGCAGGGTTGGCGGCGAAGGACGTACCCTCGCTGCTCGGGCGCCTGTCGACCGTGGTGCGGGAAACCACCGGGCAGCTGGAGTCGTTGCGCAAGGCCGCGGTGGTGGACAGCGGCGCGCTCGGCATGCTGGTGTTTCTCGACGGGGCTCTGCGTGGCTACCACGGGCTACCTGAGCCTGGCGAGAGCCTGGCCGCTACTTTTCGTTCGCTGGTGCGCTTCGATCGTTCGCGAGCCGCCGGGCATGAGGAGCACGGCTTCTGCGTTGACGCTGTCTTGCGCGTACCCGCGGGTGGCCGGCCGCCCGACGAGCAGTTGGCCCGCATCGGCAGCGAGGTTGTGGCCCTGCGCGAGGGTCCGCTGTGGAAGATCCACCTGCACGCCGGCGACGCGCAGGCGGCGCGCGCGGCCCTGGGTGAAGTCGGCGAAGTGCTCGCCTGGTCGTGGGACGATTTGCACGAGCAGATGTCGACAAGCCCGCCCGTCGCGGCCGAGGGAGAAGTGCATATCGTGACCGACGGCGCGGCCTCGCTCGCGCGCTCAGCGGCCGAAGCCTTGGGCGTGAGCCTGCTCGACAGTCTCGTCAATTTCGGCGGGCGATCACTGCCCGAGACGCGTCTCGACCCCGACGACGTTTATCGGGCCATGCGCCGGGGCGTGCGCGTGTCGACGGCGCAGGCGTCAACCCACGAGCGCCACATGTGCTACGGGCGGCTTGTCGCGCAGTGGCAGCACGTGCTCTACCTGTGCGTGGGCTCGGTCTACACCGGCAACCACGCCGTGGCCACCGCCTGGCGAGCGTCGCATAAGTCGGGCGAGCGTCTGATCGTGCTCGACAGCGGCGCCGCCTCCGGCCGCCTGGCCGTGGTGGTGCGAGCAACGGCAATCGCCGCTCGGAGTGGCGTCGACATTGGGGACCTGACGGCCTTCGCCACCGCTGCCCTGTCGCGCGCCGAGGAGTACATCTTCCCCGATCGCCTGGAGTACCTGGCGCGCGGCGGGCGTTTGTCGAAGGCGGGCGCGTGGTTCGGCGACGCCCTGGGCCTAGCCCCCGTGGTTTCGCCCTTTCCCGACGGTGCCCGCAAGGTCGCGCTGCTGCGCAAGCCGGAAGATCGCCTGACCTTCGCTTGTCAGCAGGTGAAACGCGCCTTCGCCACCGGCTCGCGCCGCGGCTACCTCCTCGCCGAATACACCGACAATCGCGCCTGGGTGGAGGGCGTCCTGCTGCCGCGATTGCGCGCGGCCGCGCCCGAGGCCGAGCTCGCGGCGGGCCCGCTGTCCCTCACCACCGGCGCCCACACCGGCCCGGGAGCCTGGGCGGTGGCGATGCTGCCCGATTCGCCCGCGCAAGGTGTGTGACCCTTCGCCTCGCCCACCACGAAGACACCTAAGGACGATGGTCGTTTGGCGCCAACTCGCAGACCATCGTGCGCAACGGCACGTCGTGCGACGAGGTCAGGTCCGGGGCAGCAGCGGTGCAAATCCTCTTTGGCGGTCCGGGCGGGCCGGTGCCGCCGCCGATCATACCCTGGCAGGCCTTGGTCGTGGTCGGCGCTTGCCGCTGCGCGGTCTTGGTCGCCGGGGCGGGACGGCAGGCGCGACGCGCAGATCGAACCGGATCTCGTGCGGATAGAGGATGCGCAGTGTCCGGATGCCGCGGGTACGGATGGCCGCGCCGCGAACCGCCGCGACGATCTGGCCAACGACGCCAGCGTTGGCCCACTTGCCTTGCGAGGTGAAGTCCTCGTGCACGGCAAGGTGCAAGACAAGTAAACAGGCACGCTTGTCCCTGGCGAACATGGCCACGCCGACCAGAGACGCGGGCGGCTCGGTTTCGTCGAAGGCGTACAAGGTTTGCAGCATGCCGAAGGCATCCACGCGAAAGCGCAGACAACCATCTTCCTCGACGATGGATGGCACCCCGTAGCGGTGAACGGAATCGAGCAGAGGCGCGGTGACGGAACTCTGCTCCGGATTGAAGAACACGATTCGCTCGAGCTCGTCGCGAAACGAAGCGGCAAGCACGGAAGAGAGTCGAATCTTACGCATTGCATCACCTTCTTTGCCAGGACGTCGCGGGGAACTGCCTTCCGGTTTGCCGACCGAGGAACCGTCGGTCACTCGGAACGAAGTGTGCCCCATGACCTCGGGACGAGGCTAGCTTACTCCAAGTTGGCGTGCTTGCCCCGCTGGAGCGCAATCCGGCTTTCGCCTGGGTGATGGCGCGAGCGAACAGAGCGTGCTCTCGCTGCGCATGGGTCCGGCAGCAGACTGGACCTGCAAAGCGGCAGTTCGAGCCTTTCTGGCCAGCCTTCCCGCACTCGCGCAAGGGGCGTGACAGGGGCACCTTCTCCCTGGCATTCTACCTCTCCACATGTGTAAAGGACACCGCGTCGTCGTCACGGGAGTCGGCCTGCGCTCGCCGATAGGGCACACGCTCACGGCGCTGCGCGATGGCCTTCTCGCGGGCAGGAGCGGCGTGCGCGCCATGCCGGGGTGGGAGTCTCTCGACGGGCTGCGCACGCGCGTGGGCGCGCCCTGCGACGGCATCGACACCAACGACATCCCGCGCAAATTCGCCCGCACCATGGGTCGGGTGGCGGTGCTGGCCGCACTCTCGGTGCGTGACGCGGTCGCGGACGCGGGGCTGCCGGCCGAGGTGGTGGCGTCCCCAAACTGCGGCGTGGCCTACGGCTCGACCGTGGGAAGCACGGCCTCGCAGGAGGACTTCCTGCGTCCCATCCTCAACGACACATCCATCCGCGGGCTTCTGGCCTCCACCTACTTGCAGTTCATGAGCCATACCTGCGCCGCCAACATCGCGCTCATGTTCGGGTGCAAGGGGCCGGTCATCGCCTCGTGCACGGCCTGCACCTCGGGCTCGCAGGGCGTCGGTATCGCCTACGAGCAGGTGCGCTTTGGCCGCGTGCCCATCTGCCTGGGCGGCGGCGCCGAGGAGCTGCACATCCTGCACGCCGGCATCTTCGACATCATGCGCGCCACCTCGGCGGGCTATGCCGACACGCCCGAGCGCACGCCGCGGCCGTTCGACCGCAAGCGCGACGGTCTGGTGGTGGGCGAGGGCGCCGCCTGCCTGGTGATGGAAGAGTACGAACGCGCGCGGAAGCGCGGCGCGAACATCTATGCCGAGATCATCGGCTACGGCCAGGGCTGCAACGGCACCCACCCGACCAATTCCGATCCCGGCGGGATCTGCATCGCCATCAACGCGGCCCTGCGCGACGCCAAGCTGGCGCCGTCGGACATCCAGCACGTCAACGCGCACGCCACCGGCACCGACGTGGGCGACGCGGCCGAGGCCGTGGCCATCCACCGCATCTTCGGCGCCAAGGTGCCGGTCAGCGCGCTCAAGGGCTACTTGAGCCACACCCTGGGCGCCAGCGGCGCCATCGAGTCGGCCGCCACGATCGTGATGATGCGCGACGGCTTCATGGCCGTGTCGAAAAACCTCGACGAGCCCGATCCCGCGCTGCCGCCCATCGACCATGTGCTGGGTAGCGCGCGGCAGGCGCCCATTCGCATCGCCATGAACAACAACTTCGCGTTCGGCGGCATCAACACCTCGCTCGTCTTTCGTGCGCTTTCGTGATGGATGAATCCGCGCCCTCGTGGCCAGAGCTGCGTGCGCGCTTCGCGGGCTGCGGGTCGGCCTTTGCGTTCGTCATCCCGGTCTTCAACCATGCGCGCAACGTGGGCCAGGTGGTCGCGGCCGCCGCGGAGAGCGGCGCGCCGGTCATCGTCGTCGACGACGGCTCGACGGACGGCAGCGCGGAGGCGGTCGCGGCCGTACCAGGCGCGACGGTGGTTCGCCATGAGAGGAATCTGGGCAAGGGCGCGGCCATTCTCACCGGGCTGGCGGCGGCGGCGACGCCCCTGATCGCTGCGCGATTCGCCATCACCGTGGACGCCGATGGGCAGCACCGTCCGGACGAGGCGCGCCGTTTGCTCGCGGCTCTGTGGCCGGGCACGGCCGCGCGACCCCAGGTTGCTCTGGTGCTGGGCGCGCGCACGGGTATGGACCAGGCCATGGTGCCCTGGTCGAGCCGCATGGGCCGCGGGTTTTCCGGATTCTGGGTGTGGGCCGCGGGGGGGCCGCGCGTCGCGGACTCGCAGTCCGGCTTCCGCGTGTACCCGGTGGCCGAAACCCTGGCGCTGCCCACCCGTGCCCGGCGCTTCGAGTTCGAAGTCGAGGTGCTGGTGCACGCGCGGTGGGCCGGCATCCCGATTCGGGAGGTGCCGGTGTCCGTGGCCTACGAACCACCAGGCGGCCGGGTGTCGCATTTCCGCCCATGGCGCGACTTCGGGCGCAACTCGGCCACGTTCACGCGGCTCATCGTTTCCAGATTCGTGCCGCGCGCGAGGGGAACCCGGCATGGCACGTGAATCGACCATCCGCTGGCGGGTCTTGCTTATCGCTTGCGCCGCGACGGGGCTGCTCGCCTGGGTCGGCCAGCGGCGGCTGCGCATCGACACAGACGTCACCTCGGCGGTGCCCACGGGGAATCAAGCATTCGAGAGCGCCCGGCAGGTTCTGGCGCGGCACTCTTCGCTCGACAAGGTCGTCATCAACCTGTCCTTGCGCGACGGACGCGCCGATCCCAGCGCGCTTCTCGCCGCGGGGGACGCGTTGGTGGCCGCGCTCGATCGGTCCGGGCTCTTTTCCTCCGTGGGTACCGCGGCTGCCGCCTCCGGCCTGGCCTCGCTCTACACCAACCTGCCCCAGCGACTGCCGCTGCTCTTCTCGGAGGAGGAATTGCAGCGGCAGGTATCGCCACGGCTGGAACCTGCCGCTATCGGCATGCGCTTGCAGAGCCTCGCCGCCGACGCCTCGGACATGGCCGGTATCGGGGCCGCCGCGCGCGTGGCCGAGGATCCGCTCGGGCTCGGCGACCTGGTGCTCGCGCGCCTGGGCGATCTCGTGCCCACGCAACAGGCGCGCATCGAGAAGGGCCACATTCTCGACGCCGACGGGAAGAACCTGCTCATCATGGCCACGCCGCGCGAGGGCATGCGCGACACGCGCTCCTGCCACGCCATCGACGATCTGCTACGCGCGGCGGTCGCTCGCTTCGCAACCAGGCAGCCGGGTGAGCCAGGGCACGGCGTTCTGCTCACGCCGGTCGGCGGGTACCGCGCCACCATCGACAACGAGACGCTGGTCACCAGCGACGCGAACCTCGCCATGCTGGCCTCGACCGTCGGCATTGCCCTCTTGCTCTTGCTGTGCTTTCCCCGGCCGTGGCTGGGTGTCTTCGCCTTGCTCCCGGCCGTCGCCGGCGGCTGTCTGGCGCTCTTCGCCTACACCTTGATCGAGAGCGACATCTCGGCGCTGGCCCTCGGATTTGGCGGCGCGCTGATCTCGATCACCGTGGACCAGGGCGCGGTGTACCTGCTCTTCGTGGATCGCAAGACCAAGACCGCCGGGCACCGGGCCGCGCACGAGGTCTTCTCGATCGGCTCGCTGTCTACCATCGTCAACATCGGTTCGTTTCTGGCGTTGCGGCTCACGGGCTTCCGCGTGCTCGGACAGATCGGCCTCTTCGCCGCTCTTGGCATCCTGTTCTCGTACCTCTTCGTGCACCTGGTCTTCCCGCACATCTTCCCCTCGGTGCCCGCGGCCACGCGCGCGCCGTGGGTGCCGGTGGACGAGTTCTTGCGGCGGATCACCGTGGGCCGAGGCTGGCGCGCGTTGGCCGTGGCAGCCGTGCTCTTCGTCGTGGCCCTGGCCTTCGCACGGCCCAAGTTCGTCGTGGATCTGGCGGCCATGAACACGGTGCGGGCCGAGACCGCACGCGACGAGGCGCGGGTAAAGGCGGTGTGGGGCGACATCTTTTCTCGCCTGTATGTTCTCGTCGACGCCAAGGACGAGGTGGACTTCCAGCGCAAGTCCGACGCCTGGCTGGCGATGCTGGAGCGGGAGAGGAGCGACCAGGTTCTGAGCCGGGGCTTCTCGCCGGCCATGCTTAGCCCGGGCGTGTCGCGCGCGGGGAACAACGCGCGAGCTTGGGCTCTCTTTTGGACCAGCGAGCGGATCGCGGCCGTGCGCGCGGCCCTGCGCCAGGGCGCCGAGGCGGCCGGTTTCGCGCCGGACGCCTTCGCGCCGTTCCTGGCGCGCTTGTCGGCGCCGGCGCCAACCCATACTCCGATGTCCGCTGGCGAGCGAGCCCTCTACGGTATCGAGCCGGGCCGCGACGGCAAGGGCGTGGTCTGGCTGGGCAGCATGTCGCCGGGACCGCGCTACGCGTCCGAGGCATTCGCGGCCGAGGCGCAGCAGGCCGGGCTCTTCGTCTTCGACGGCGGCAATTTCTCCCAGACCCTGGCCGGCTTCCTGGCCAAGTCGTTCCGGCTGATGTTCGTGGTGGTGGTCTGCTTCGTGACAATTTCCGTCTTTCTCTTCTTTCTCGACCTGCGCGTTGCCGCCATCGCGCTCGCGCCGCTGACCTTCTCCTTCGTGATGACCATCGGGACGCTGCACCTCCTGGGGCGGTCCATCGACATCGTGGGCCTCATCCTCTCCGTGCTCATCTTCGGCATGGGCGTCGACTACTCGTTCTCCTTCGTGCGCGTCTACCAGCGCTGCCTCGACGAGCACCACCCCTCGCACGGCCCCGTGCGCACCAGCATTTTCCTGGCCGCCAGCGCGACCATGGTCGGCATGATCACCATGGCCTTCGCTAAGCACAACGTGACCCGCAGCGCGGGCATCATGGCCAGCCTGGCCATCGGCTACTGCGCCGTCGGGGCGTATGTCATCCTGCCGCCGCTCCTGCGCCGCCTGTTCGCGCCGCGCCCGTTGCCACGGCCCGATCGCGAACATCCCGAGCGCTGGGTGAACGAACGCTTCCGCCGGCTCGGGGCCTATCCGCGCTACTTCGCTCGTGGCAAGATGCGACTGGACCCGATGTTCGCGCGGCTGTCGGACTTTCTCCCCGACGCAGGCACCGTGCTCGACATCGGCTGCGGCTTTGGCGTGGCGGCCGCCTGGGCCCTGGCGCGCTCGGCGGAGGTGCGCGTGGTCGCGGTCGAGCCCGACGAGGATCGCGCCGGCGTTGCCCGCTTCGTGCTGGGCGAGCGCGGCGAGGTGCAGGTGGGGGCGGCACCCGACCTATTGCCCGAGGTGAACGCGTCCGCCGGGCTCTGTCTCGATGTGATCCACCACCTTGACGACGATGGGCTGGCCAAGACCCTGGCCCACGTGCGCCACTGCCTGCGCCCCGGCGGAAAATTCGTCCTGCGCGCGACGGTGCCGGGAGCCGGCCGGACGCCCTTCTACCGCTGGATCGAGACGCGGCGGCTGGCCCTGTCCGGGCTTCGGCCCCACTACCGGCAACGCGAAGCCGTCGTCCGCGCGCTGGAAAACGCGGGACTCTCCCCCAACCTCGTGGAGCTGACGGCCCCGGGCCGCGAAGAGACGTGGTTCATTGCCCTGGCCACGCCGGCCGAGGGCGACGGGGAAGCATCGTGATCGAATGGCTCTACAGATTCCTGGCTCGGCTTTCGCGCTTCGTGGGCCTGTGGCTCATGCGGGTCACGGCGGCCATCGTCGCCAGCGGATACTTCGTCCTCTTGCCGAGGCGGCGAGCCCACAGCGTCCGTTTCTACCGCGCGCTCTTCCCCGAGCGATCGGCCATGCACGCGCTCGGCAGCGCCTGGCGGCAATACCAGGACTTCGCGCGGCTCTACTGCGAGCGTCTGGAAATCGAGCGCCGGCCCGACGTGCGCATCGAAAGCGATAGCGAATGGAAGTTGGCCGAAACGAGAGCAGCCGGGCGCGGCGCCATCCTGGTCATGTCCCACTTTGGCCGATGGGAGATTGGTGCGCGCCTGCTCGCTCGGCGAAGGGAAGGGCTGACCCTGGTCATGGGCGGATTGGCGGATGGCGGCGCGCGGGCGGGCGTCGACGCGGATCTGCGCTCGGCCGGCCTCGACGTGGTGACCGTGCCGGAAGGGCAGGGGCAAGCCTTCGACATCTTGCAGGCGTTGCAGATCCTGCGCGCGGGCGGCATCGTTTCGCTCGCCGCCGATCGCGCCCACGGCGATGCGCGCATGCTACGCTTGCCATTTCTCGGGCACGTGGTGTCCGTTGCGGCGGCGCCCTTCGCCCTGGCCCTGGTCAGCGGCGCGCCTTTGCTGGTGGTCTTCGCCGTGAAGATCGCTCCGCGCGCCTACCGATTCACCTGCGAGGGCCCGGTCACCTTGACCGCGGCCAATCGCGGCGACCGCCAGAAGGTCATGGAGCAAGCGGCTTCGGGCTACCTGCAACGGCTGTACGAGATGGCGCGCGCCTATCCCGAGCAGTGGCAGACCTTCGGCGAGTTCTTGCAGCGAGGCTGAAATCACCGGCGAGAGGGCACGGTCGCCGGCCGGCCGAAACGCTGGCTGGCCAGTTCCCCGCGCCGCGGGACGAAGGTGCCGTCCGCCATTTCCTTGCTCACCACTTTCTGCAGCAGCTTATACATCTTGTAGGTCTGCGGCTCGTCCCGATAGAAAACCTCCCAGGCGTAGTGGTACAGCTCCAATAGCCGTTCGGGCGTCATGTGGCGTGGCTGATACACCACGTGGTCAGCGGTGTAGAGGTCCCAGTCCGAGGTCAGGAGGCGGCCGTCTTTGACCAGGTCGTCGCGCGAGCGGGTGTGCGGGAAGGGGGTCAGTACCGTGAACTCGGCCAGGTCGAGCTTGATCTCGAGCAGGAAGTCCACCAGCCGCTTGATGTCGTCCTCGGTCTGCTCGTCGAGTCCGAGCAGGATGGTGCCCTCGACGGCGATGCCGTAGGCGTGATAGCGCTCGATGCGGCGGCGGATGAAGTCCGAGGTGTCGAAGACGGCCTGGTAGACGTACCAGGCGCCGGCCTGCGCCGCGAGGTCGAGCACCTGGTCGTCGTCCTCGATGGGGTGCGAGCACCACTTCTTCTTGAGCGGGATCATCTCGCGGAAGAGATCGAGCTCCCACGGCTTGCTCTGCGCGAGCGAGTTGTCGACGATGAAGAGGCGGTTGTTGTCGATGCCGGCCAGCTCTTCCACCACCCGATCGATGGGCCGCGGCCGGAAGTGGCGGCCACCCAGGTAGTTGACCGCGCAGGGATAGCAGTTGAAGCGGCAGCCGCGCGAGGCGTGGAACAGATCCACCATGCGCACGCCCTTGTAGTTGTAGAGCTCGGGCTGGAGGATCGAGCGACGCGCGGGACCGATCAGCTCCGTCGGCGCCGGGTCGTTCAAGTAGTCATACGTTGGTTTGAGCTGGCCCGCCCGCCAATCGGCGATGACCTGTGCCATGCGGCCCTCGGCCTCGCCCAGGAAGACCGCGTCGGCGTGCGACTGCGTTTCCTCCGCGTGCAACATGGTGGCGATGCCGCCGCAGATGACCTTGACGCCGCGGCGCCGGTACTCGTCGGCGATGGCCCAGCCGCGCTTGACCTGACTGGTCAGCATCATCGAGATGCCGACGAAGTCCAAGGGATCGTCGAAGTCGATCGTCTGGACGTTCTCGTCCACGAAATTCACTTCGACCTCGGGCGGCAGCGCCGCCGCGAACACCACCGGTCCGTGCGGCGGCAGGTGAAACTCGGTCTGGCCCGTCAGCTTGGCCCACTTGGGATAGATGAGGCGAAACTTCACAGGTTACTTCCTAGCATGTGGGAACTGGATGATCACGACCGAGGACACAGAGGGGGAAGAGAGCACGGAGGAAGCGAATAGGGCCATCTCAATTCCCGGATTGCCCTCGGGGGCGAGGGCTTGGCGGGCGCGTGAGGGCGTCACAGCGCGCTTGCCAGGCACCGGGGGCGTTCATGGCGCGGTCGTATTCTGCGATGGCTTGCTTGGTCTCCGGCAGGTCCGAGCTGGCAACCCACAAACAAAACGCCCTGGGGAATTCCATGCCGCCGAGAGGATCGTGGTGGTCGCCGACGGGAGCGGCCAGGAAGAGCTTGGTCAGAGGCTTGATCGCCGGCAGATGGCCAAGCTCGATGAGCGCCATGGCCGCCTGCAGGCGTGCCTCGTGCTCCTTCTCCGCCACCAGCATCCACCAACCGGGCTCCCGATGCCAGGGGCTCCAACCGGGGGTGGGCTTCGGCTCGAGCAAGGATACGAGCGCCTGCAGGAGTGCAGGCGTATGCAGCTGTTTCACGGTGGCGAAGGCCGCCTCCCGCGTGCGGCGTGAGCGATGGAGGAGCAGAGTGGACAGCAGCGGTTCCCATCGCGGGATCGCTTGCAGCGTGGCCGTAGACTTCGCGTCCAGCCTCGTCTCGCAGGCGGAGCACAGCTTCTCGCATGCCCCCGTCCTGATCCACGCCTGGCACAGCCATTGGCTGCGGGCTCCGCTTGCACCCCAGCGCGGCAACCGTCAACGCCACAATCGTCAGCTTCTCGATGGTAGGAGCCATGCGCCCCTAAACCATACTCGTGTTCTCCTCCCGAGTGGAGCGCCCCTCTGTGCCCTCTTCCCCCTCTGTGCCCTCGACCGGCTCCCGAGATCATTCGTGATCCACCAAGCTCATGTCGAGCGTGTAGCCGCCGGCGCCGGGCACGATGAGACGCACCTCGGGAAAGAAGCCGCCGGCGGGCGTGCCCAAGAGCTCGACCTGCCGGGTGAGGTGCAGGTTGCGATAGGTGCGGATGCGCGCCGGCCCGCCGCTGGCCAGTTCCACGTCGGTGACATCGCCGCCCCCCGGCGACCAGCGGCAGACGGTTTCGCCCGTGGCGTAGCTACCGATGGCGGTGGGGGCGCCCGCGGGTGACAGGAAGACCTTGCCCACGTCGGACATGAGTGCCGCGGCGAAATCGGGGCGGTCGAAGGGCGGCACCGCGCGCCGGGCGACTAGACGGACGCGGCCGTCGCCGCCGACTTTCTCAACGCCGTCGAAAAGGCTGATGCCCTCGGCAGAGAGCAGGATCGCGTGCAGTCCCTCGGCATCGGCCGCGGTGACGCCGATGAGCGCGCCATTGTGCCCGAAGGGCAGGGTGGCGAAGATGGTGTGCGTGGCTCGCCAGGGCTGCGGCGGGAAGGCCTGGTGGCAACGGGCGAGGGTGGCCGCTCGGGTTTCATCCGGTAGCGGCGCCAGTGGCGGCAGGTGGGCGCAGGCCGCGCAGAACAACACCAGAAAGGCCGCGGCGCGCATGATCATCGCGGCGGCTCGAAGCGCTCGTCCGGGATGGCCTGGCCGTAGCGCGGATTCTCAAAGGCGATGTGCGTGACGCCTTCGCCCTCCTCGAAGATGTCGATGGCATCCACCGTGCCGGGGCGCTCGCCGAAAAGGATGGCGATTCGCGAGATGACCTTGCCGAGCGAGGGGTCCACGGGCAAGAGGTCGACGTGGGCGGGCTGGCCCTTGTCGGCCGGCCGCAGCTCGGGGCGGAAGGTCTTGCTCGCCGTGAAGTTGCCGTCGAGCCACAGGCCAATCTCGCCGAGCACGATCTTCATGGCTTCCAGCTTGGCGCTCGCATCCGGCACCCAGGCCCCGCCGTGCTTGATGAGGCGGCGGACGCTGCCCCCGCGCACCACCAGCAGGGTTTCGAGCGGGCTCTGGTATTCCCAGCGCAGATCGTTCGGCCGCCGGTAGGCCATCACCCCACGCGAAACCAGCGGCTTGCGCAGGATCTTGAGCGTGCGCGTCTGCACGAACGACGTCTCGATGGTCTTCACCGTGGCGGCGGCCTGGCGGACGCCGTTCCAGTCCTGATGCCAGGCCGGCGGCGCCGCGCTCTCCGCGCCAGCCGCAAGGAATCCGGCAATCGCCAGCAGCCAGTGCACCGCTACACCATCCCGCCGTTGACGGAGATAACTTGCCCCGTGATGTACGAGGCGTCGTCGGAGCACAGGAACCGTACCACCCGCGCGACTTCCTCCGGTTTTCCGTAGCGACCCATGGGGATCATCTTCTTCAGCATGTCGAGCGGCAGGTCCTTGGTCATGTCGGTGTCGATGATCCCGGGCGCCACCACGTTCACGCGGATGCCGATGCGGGCGACTTCCGAGGCTAGGGCGCGCGTGGCGCCCATGAGGCCGGCCTTGGCCGCGGCGTAGTTGGCCTGGCCGCGATTGCCGATCAGGCCGGACACCGATGAGATACTGACCACGCTGCCCGTCTTGTTCGGGATCATCTTCTGGATGACTGGCTTGGTGACGTTGAAGAAGCCGCCCAGGGAGGTCTCCGTGACCTTGTGCCAGTCCGCGCTCGGCATCATGGCAAAGAGCCCATCGGCCACGATGCCGGCGTTGTTGACTAGCACGGCGACGCGCTCGTGCCGCGCGAAGAGATCCGTCAGGGCCGCCTTGACCGCGGCCTCGTCGGCGACGTCGAAGGGGCAAAGAGTCCCGGTTCCGCCACGTTCGTCGATGAGCGCGAGGGTCTGCCGGGCGGCTTCCTCGTTACTCTTGTAGTTCACCGCGACGTGGAGGCCGGTGGCGGCCAGTTCCACGGCGATGGCGCGACCGATGCCGCGGCTGGCGCCGGTGACGATGGCCAGAGGGCGGGAGGTTGGCGGCTGGGTCATGGTTGTTCTCCGGGCAGGGGAACGCGGTCGGGGCGGAAGGCCTGGATCGCTCCGGTCAGCCATAGCATGCCGGAGTCATCCTTGACCTCGCCTTCGAAGGCCTGATAGTTCGTGGCGCCGTGGGAAGTGCGCACCGAGCAGAGCAGCCGCGTTCCCACGGGCACGCTGGGCCGGGCAGGAGTGGCGGTGTGTATGCCAACCAGGAGGCCGCCGATGCGGGCATCCTTCTCATGCCGCTCTTTCCAGCCTTGCAGGACCGCGGCGGATTGTGCGATGAGCTCGACGAGCACCAGGGCGCGCACGTGGCCGCCCTCCGCCGTGGGCCACGCCTCGCGGACGACCGCGCCGATCTCTATGGAAGTCTCGTCGACCCGGAGGATGTCCTCGACCAGGCGCATGGGCAAGCGATGGGGAATCAGCCTCTCGATGTCGCTTGGGGAAGCGGTGGGTTCGCTCATTCTCGCTCCTTGGCGGCAGTGATCCAGGCAGGCGGCGGGGCGCCAGCGGCAAGCGGCGACATGGCCAGGCCGATGACCGCGTCGCAGACCGCGCCTTCTTCGTCGATGAACCAGAGGTTGCAGAGAAGACTCCGTGGTTCGACGCGTGTCGGGACGACGATGCAGCGGCGCTCGCCAGCCGGGGTCGGCTTCGTCAACACCCGGGCCAGGAAGCCGGTCGGGTACGCCACGATCCCGGCGTACCGTTGTCCCCACACGCAGGCCAGGTGCATGGCCGCGTCGAACAGGTAGGGGCAGCTCGCCAGCGGGGGGGGGTGTCGCGGTGGCTCGGGGGAACGCACGCGGGCGACGCCGCCGCTCGGCCCCAGGCGAACGGTCCCGCGCAGATTGCAGTAGCGCGGCCCGAAGGGAATCAGCTCGCGATAGACGCGCTCGGCGGGCAGCTCGAAGGCGCAGGCGAGATCCGCCGGCGGACGCGGTGGCGGTGCGATCGGGGCCCCCAGCGTAACTCCGGCATGCACACGCGAGCGGCGCATGTCCCCCACCAGAGCGATCCGCGAGGTCAAGGTCGCACGCAGGGCGCCGTCGCTTGCTTCCACGGCAATCTCGAAGGTGCAGCGATCGATTTCGTCGGCCGGCAGAAAGCGAGGGAAGCTCACGTCGGTCATGGCCAGGGGCAGGGGCGGTCGACCGGCCCAACCCTCTTGCCCGGCCACGGTTCGGACCAAGAGCTCGAGCAGCTCGACGGCGGGCACGGTGGCTTTGCCGCCGATGACGTGGTCCGCCAGGTCCGGTAACTCGGGCAAGGCGACGGACCAGGCGGCCAGCACGGGCATCACTGGGGAAAGCGCTGGAAGATCCCGACGGTGATCGGATCGACCGCGACCGGCCGGCCCTTGCGGTTGGTCGCGCAGTGGCGCGTGAACCCGCGGCACAGCACGCTCCCGTCTTCCGCGTTCGTGATGATGTAGTCGAAGTCGACCCGCACGGCCGCCAGCTCGCGGAAGCGCGTATGGACGAAGATGGGCGCGTCGTAGTCGATGGGCCGGAAGAAATCGAGGCCGAGCTGGAAGATGGGGTAGACGTGGCCATCCGCCTCGACCTGCCGGAGCGGGAAGCCCGCGTCACGCAGCAGGGTCGCGCGCCCGAGCTCGAAGAAGCGGAAGTAGTTGCCGTGGTAGACGACGCCCGTGCGATCCGTGTCGGCGAAGAGGATGCGATGGGAGACGCGGTGCCAGACCTGCCCGGAAACCTGGTCGCGCACGTAGCGCTGGTCGGATTCGTAAGGGACGGGCTTGAATTCAGTCGCGCGCATCTAGATTCCCCGGAAGATCACGCAGCAGTTCGTGCCCCCGAACCCAAAGGAGTTCGACAGTGCGAATTCGTGGGGGTGCGGCCGGCTGGTGGCGACGAAGTCGGCGCCCGCGAGCTCGGGATCGGGAAGGTAGTTGAGCGTGGGCAAGACGGTCTGCCGTTCGAGAGCCATGATCGCGAGCACAGCCTCGACCGCGGCCGCGGCGCCGAGCGAATGGCCGACCTGGCTCTTGTTGGCGGTGATGGGTACGTGGGACAGGCGGTCGCCGAATATCTCGCGCAGGCAACCCACCTCGACGGCGTCTCCGGAGGGCGTCGAGGTGCCGTGCGCATTCACGCTGCCAATGGCGGCCGCGTCGATCTCCGCGTCGGCGAGTGCCTCGCGGATGGCGCGTACGATGGTCGGCTGATGGGGGCGGGTGAAGTGATGCGCGTCCGAGGTCCAGCCGATGCCGGCGACTTCGGCCGTCGGCGCCAGGCCGTGCGCGGCGACCGCATCCTCGGCGGCCAGGACCACGGCGGCCGCGCCCTCGGCGAGCACGAAGCCGCGCCGGTCCACGCTGAACGGGCGTGAGGCTTGCCCCGGATCGGCGACGGCCCGGTCCGTGCTGCGCAGCTTGAAGCTGGCGTTCATGTTGGCGAAGCCGAGCACGATCTCGGGGATGAGCGGCATCTCCACGCCGCCCACCACGGCGAAGTCCACGTCTCCGTCGCGCACCATGCGCGCGCCGAGCGCGATGGCGTGGTTGCCCGAGGCGCAGGCGCCCTGGGGCGAGAAGATGGGGCCCGTGAAGCCGAGCACGGCGCCGGCCTTGCCCGCGGGCACGTTGGCGCAGATGTTGGGCAGCAGAAAGGGGCTGACGCCGTTGGCGCCGATGTTGCCGTAGCGCACGAAGGCCTCGCGCAGGCTATCCGAGCCATTGATGGCCGAGCCGATGAGACAGGCGGTGCGCGGCCCGGTGCCGTCGTTCATCGGCAGCTTCGCGTCGGCGAGCGCGTCCTGGCAGATGGCCATGGTCTCGATCACGTAGGCGGCGTTCCAGTTGTGCCGCTCCTTCGGCGTGTCGAAGGCATAGCGGTCGCCCTCGCGTCCCGGCATCTCGCCGACGATCATGGTGGTGCCCACGTTGCAGCGCGAGAGAGGGCGCAGGCCGGACTGGTTGGCGGCGGCGCGCTCCCAGGTCGCCTCCGCGGTGGCGCCCAGCGCGGTCCTGGCTGAGCGGCCGATGACGAAAACGCGGCGGTTCTTGGGGGCTCTCATGCGAGGGGTAGGTGGTGTTCTATGGCATGCCGCTGGGCGATTCCGCAAGGCTTCGTTGCGCGAGGCGCAGCGGGCGCCAGCGGCGTAACCTTCGATTGACGGCCCAAAAGGGCGCGTGGTAGTGCGAGGAAGCGCGTCTGGAAGCGCCGCAGATGGATCACAGCACGGCCTATAGACTCATCGTCGAATATCTTTCGCAACGTTTCGGCGTCCCCCTCGACAAGATCAAGCCCGAGTCCAAGATGTTCGACGACCTCGGGCTCGACAGCATCGATGCTCTCGACATGCTGGCCCTGCTCGACAAGCAGTACCGGGTCAAGGTCAACGAGGAGCAGGCCCGGCGCATCCGCACCGTCGAGGATGCCGTGCAGTACGTGCTGGCGAACCTGCCCGCGAACGCGTCGCCGCCCTGATGGTCCGCCTCCGGCCGACGCTTGAATTTCGCCGGGGCGGCGAGCTCGTGACCCACGTGGTCGCGTCGCCGGACGCGACCTGGTTCCAGGGGCATTTTCCCAACGCGCCGCTTCTGCCCGGGGTGGCCATGATGGCCTTGGTCGAGGACTCGCTGCTCCACTTCTGGTCGGACGCGGACCAGCCCGCGGTCGAGGTGGCATCCTACCGGCGGGTTCGCTTTCGCCAGCGGGTGGAGCCGGGGGCGAACCTGCGCGCGCGCGTACGCCGGATGGACGGGGAGCGCTTTCGGTTTTCCGTCGAACTGGGCGGAGCGGCGGCGTGCACCGGCGAGTGCAGCGTGAAGTCGCGGGACGGGCAGGAGACTCCAGCCCGGCCGAGCCCGGCCGAGGGTGCGTGGTCGGGCATCGATCGTTCCGGTCGTGCCCGATTCACCTCGGACGGCGCCACACTGGGCGAGGTGGCGCGGCTGGCGGCCCGATTGTGCGCGCTCGCCGCGGGTGGTCCGCCAGCCACGGTTTGCGTGGCGTCCGAGGATCGGGTCGAGGTCGCGGCGGCGGTGCTGGCCGCCCTGGCCGGGGGGATCGAGGCGATCTTCCCGGCCGCGCTGACTGCCGAGGCCGTGGCGGCGACGGGGCCGGCCAGGCCGTTTTCGCACTGGCTGGGGCCGGCCGAGTGGTCGGAGAAACTGGCGGGACTGGCGGCGGTTCGCGTTTTGGCCGATGCGTCCTTACGCGCGGGCCCTGCCTTGGATCTGGCGGACCCGGATGTCGCTCGCATATTCCTGCAAACCGGCGGCACCACTGGGCAGCCGCAGGTTTGGCCCAAGACGGCGCGCAATCTGCTCGACGAGGTGGCGGCGCATGTGCGCGGCCTGCGCGTCGAAGCGGACGACCACATCCTGGCTACCGTGCCACCACACCATATCTATGGCCTCCTGTTCTCGCTGCTGCTTCCCCTGTGCTCGGGCGCCACGGTCGAACGGATCTCGCCTTTTTTTCCGCAGGAGATCGCCGAGCGTGTCGCGCGGACGCAGGCGACCATCCT
>JADGRD010000518.1 GCA_017881285.1 Pseudomonadota bacterium
CAGCACGGGCCTGGCCGGCCCGGCCGTCCCGAGTGACGGCTGCAACAAGGCGACGACGGCCAAGACCGGGGACAACCAAACGATCACAGTGGGTTCATCGAGTCGCACGTACAACCTCAAGCTCCCCGCCAACTACGACCAAACTCATCCCTATCGGTTGATCATTTCGTATCACTGGCTCAACGGGACAGCCGCCAACGTCTCCACAGGCAGCGGCGGCACGATAAAAGCCTGGTATGACCTAGACACCACTGCCGCGTCCAACGGGACCACGGTTTTCGTCGCGCCCCAGGGGATCAGTAACGGCTGGAACAACTCCGGCGGAGCCGACGTCACCTTCTCGCGCACGCTGATCACCCAGCTCGAGAGCACAATCTGCATCGACACGGCGCGCATCTTCTGCGAGGGCTTCAGCATGGGTGGTTCGATGTCCTATGCCATGGCCAGCGCCGCGCCCGACATAATCCGCGCCGTTGCGGTCCACTCGGGTGGCAGCATGAGTGGAAGCACCAGTGGTCACAACAAGCCAGTGGCCTACTTCATGACCCATGGCACCAAGGACAGCGTGTGCACTTGGCCGGGTTTCGGCCTGCCACAGCTCCAAGATTTTGCGAAGGTGAACGGTTGCAAGACTCCAGACCCAACCCTGAGCGCGACCGCTTTCCAGGCAGCATTGCCCCAGCCCACCAGCACTGCAGGCGTCTGCCTCGAATTCACGGGCTGCACGGCGGGCTATCCCACGCGATCTTG
Organism: Pseudomonadota bacterium; assembly: GCA_017881285.1. Taxonomy (GTDB): domain Bacteria; phylum Myxococcota_A; class Polyangia; order Fen-1088; family Fen-1088; genus Fen-1118. The sequence continues at coordinate 751 of JADGRD010000518.1, forward strand.
CTTGTTCGTTGGCGATCACACCCCTTCGCCGGACGGGACAGACGGGTGGGTCCCGAAGGAGACTTGGAAGTTCTTCTCGCAGTTCTAGCCCGCATTTCTCACCAAGCGCTGGCTGCCGAAGGGAAACCACCGACACCCTGTCATCGCGAGCAAGACCACCGCGGGCTAGTCATTGTTGATGGGAGGGTGGGCCCCACCCTCCTCCTGCCATGCCCTCCCGCGATGGTTCGCAGGCCTGACGGCCGAGAGCAAAGCTCGACGACTCCCCACGCGCGGACTAGTGACGCCCGTCAGAAGTACGGGCAGTACCGAGGCTGCCAAGCCGCGTTGCCCGCGAGGCGCGACGAGGGCGCATGGCCGTAGCCATGCAACCGAGGAGCAACGAAGCGGGCGGCGCGGATCGGCGGCCAAATACGGCCGGATTTCTGACGGGCGGAACTAGCGGAGCAACTCGGCTAGATAGGCGCTGATGAGTTGTACGAGCGCCGAGTTGTTCTGCTCTGTCGCGATCGCAAGCGCACGGCGTTCGGTCTCGACGGCTTCGTGAGTTTTGCCCAAGTCGGCGTGGACATGGCCAAGAAGAAACAGCGCCAAAGGCTCCCTCCCGCCCGACAGTCTGACCGCCTCCTCCAGTTGAACGCTCGCTTCCTGGAAACGCCCCTTGTCCGCCAGCGCACGACCGAGATCCCTGCGAGCCTCGACCGCATCAGGCTTGGCTTCCACGACCTTCTTCAGGTGGAAGATCGCCTTGTCCATCTGCCCCGTGCGGGCGAGGAGCATGCCGAGGTTCGCGCGGGCTACGGTGTACGCGGGATCCAGTTCGACGGCTTTTTGAAATTGTGAGATCGCATCGTTGACGGCACCTTTGCCGGCCAATGCCTCGCCAATGTTGTTGTGGGCCTCCGCATACTGCGGGTTCAACGCCAACGCCTCACGATAGTGCGTGATCGCTTCATCCACCTTTCCGGTTTCCATCAAAGCGACGCCCAGGTTGTTGTGCGCGCGCGGTTCCGTGGGGGCAAGCGCCAGCGCCTTGTTCCATTCCGGCACGGCAGCCGCGTACCGGCGGTTCTTCATCGACTCGACGGCAAGGTCCATGTGGAGCGCATATTCAGCCGCCGGCGTGTCGATCTTCACCATTCCGTCTGGAGGAATATTCACGAATTCAGGGATATTGACCGCCCGGTTCGCCGCGGTGGCATTCTCGATCAGGATGGCCGGGCTATCGTTGCCCGCTTCGTCGATGTGGGTCAGGAACATCTGCGTGTAGGGCGACCGGCTCTTCGAAGAGAAGACCAGCCAACGACCGTTCGGCGAAAAACTGTGCCAGGAATTCATCCGCGGAGTGTTGCACCGCATACGGCGTGCGGTGCCACCCTGCGCGGGCACGATGAAAAGCTGACTGTCAGGACGCATCAGCAGCCCGTTGCGGCTCTGGACGAATACGATCCAGCGTCCGTCGGGGGAGATCTTGGGGAAGGAATTGCTCATCCCATTTTGGGAGGCGCCGACGATCGGCTCGGGCTTCCCGCCTCTGCCTTCATGGAACGGGATACGATACAGGTCGAACTGAATCTGGGTTTCGTTCGGATCGTTGGCGTATTTCGCCAGCTGTGCACCGGCGGGATACGCATCCTGGGCCGGCGCTCGCGCAAAGACCAGGTACTTGCCATCGGGGCTCCACACGGCATTCGCGTGCACGTAGCGCCTATCGTCGGCGCCGGACAGGTATTGCAAATGCGCCGACTCGCTGCTGTACCAGGCCAAGACGCCACGGGTGGGGTAGAAGACCTGCAGGAAACGGTAGTCCTTGAAATTCGCAACGTAGTAGTTCCGAACGAGGTCTATCGGATCTTTGCGGCGCTGGTAGTCGGTTTGGTCGATACCCGGGTCGTTGACGGTGGTGATTACGTACCGGGCATCGGGGGAGATTTGCGACATGAACCCAACCCGCAGCTTGCTTCCCAGCTTTCCCCGAAAGGTGCTCCATGCCACCAGATCCTCGTTGCGAATGGCCATGTGTGGCTGGACCTTGACGATTGCGTACAGCCCTTTCTCGTTTTGCGGTCCGTCCATGTCCATCCCGAGCGTCTTGCCGTCGGTGGAAAAGGAATGGCAGTTCGCACACGTGTGCAGGCCTTCCATCATGACCCGGCTTTCCTTGTCGGCGACGCTGCGCAGCCTCCAGGCAATCAGCGGAACCGCTTGTGGGGCCAAGGGCTTGATCACGCCTTTCTCGTTCTCCGAGGGCATGAGCGGTACGTCGCGGTAGAAGATGGGCGCGCCGACCGGGTCACCTGCGGTCTGAATCGAAACCTGACCGCGCGAGACGGTCTTTTTCGCATCACCCCGGCGATGGCCGGTGATGACAATCGTCGCCGGGTCACGCACGGAGTGCTCCTTGATGGCGGACCAGGTGGCGACATCCGGCATCCAGGTATGAGCCGCGGCCTGCTCCGACGTCAGTGCCGGAGGCTTGTTGGCGCCAGAAACGCAGCGCGCATCGCTCTCTCCGATGCGCATCCGCTCGCCCGCGGAGTCAGCCCGGATCGCCGGAGCGCCATCGGAAAAGCTAATGTTGATCTCCCAGGAAGTAGCCTTGTCATCCGCATCTCGCCACAACCAGGTAGGGGCAGGAAACTCGGGGGGGAAGATGGATCCGTCGGCCGGGTAGTCGATGGCGATCGTGCGTGGCGCTTCGAGAGGCACGTGTCTCGGAGCACGCCGCCTGACGAGCTGCCATCCTACCAGGACCGTGACCACCACCAATCCGGCCGAAAGGATGCCTCGCGCGCTTGATCGCTTCATAGGAGCCCCATAATCCCGCGATTTCAGACACGCAGCAAGGCGTTGATGCGGACTGTCACGTCTACGACCAAGACCACCCTTCCTGGCTCTGCCGGGTGAGGAACTTCGTCTCGGAACACGGCCTTCAACTAGGCGCCCCGCAGCGTCGCGGCGCTTGCCGCGGCATTAGGGGGGCTTTCCGCTCAAGGGCGGCGATGCGACAACCGGTACCCTGAAGACCATGTACGAGGGAGGCCGCCCCACGTACAGCGGCTACAACCCGATGAAGAAGCAGGGGGCGATCCTGCTCGGCATCGGCGGCGACAACAGCACTGCCGGGGCCGGCACGTTCTACGAGGGTGTGCTGACCTCAGGGTAT
>JADGRD010000519.1 GCA_017881285.1 Pseudomonadota bacterium
TCCCTGCCGACGAGGGCGACTCCGGAACCGACTTCGAGACCGGGGAGGAGGCGGACGAAAGCGAAGAGTCCACGCCCGAATAGGGCGGGCCCTCGGTCGGCCCGCACGGGAGCGCGCTGCCGCTACTGGCCGTGGGCCGAGCTGATGCGCCTGACCTTGGGCTTGCCCGTCGATACCCTAGGGCCTGCCGGCCTTACTTTCGCAGCATCACCCGCCTCAAGCCAACCCGCCAGACCGAGCTGTTCGAGTAGGTCAACGCCTCTACGCCGCAAGGGCGGCGCCTGCCCGGCGAGCATGCATTGTCACGCTCCTCACAGGTCCAGGGGTGCGGGTTCATCCTCGCGAGTCGCCATGCCATCCAGGTTCGGCCGTCGCCTTGGCTCCAGCCTTCCCCTTTTCCGCGCACCAGACCCGCTTAAATCTAGTACGCTCCCTTGCAGCCACAGGCAGAAGCGCACCCCGGGTCCCTCGCTGCGGCTACCTTGCACGATGTACGCGACGCGCAGCAGGTCGCGGCCGGTTCGGTAGAGGTGGAAGGGAGTGCTCATGCTGACTTCTAGGGTGCCCGAGATAGTGGCGCGGATCGCGGAGCCTGTCCACGAGCCCGGTCAAGATGCCAGCAGCGTGGACAATGCTTCCGCGTCTCCCTCGGCGCTGTTATGTATGGGGGCCATGCGGGTTGCACAGGGTCCAACCACCCGAGCCTGCCGAGCCCGGGGCTGCGAGGCGGCATGAGGCAGGGCTTTGCCCGCACGCTCGCACGCGCATCCTGTTGCGCGACCATTGGGTTGGCCGTGCAACTTTTCGTGCCGGCCGCGCGGGCAGAGGTTGCGACGGCGCTCGGCAGTCCCGGCTCGTCCGCGAGCGTGCGGGTGGAATCCAGCGGGGTGGCTTGTCCGTCGGCGGAGCAGGTCGAAACCGCGCTCCGGCATGGGGGCGTTTCCGCTGCGAGCGCGACCACGGGGTGGGTCCTGTCGTATGGCAATGCTTCGTTTGGAGACGCCGCCCGGCAGGGGGCGTCGGTCTGGATGGACCTGGCAAGCCCGTCGGGCCAGCTGGTTGCCCAGCGCCAGTTCCCGAACGACGGCAGCGACTGTGGCGCCATCGCGAGCGCCATGTCGGCGGTCGTGGATCGCTCGCTGCATGAACTGGGTTGGACGCGCGGCGAGGCACTGCCCGAGAGCCCGCGGTCGGTCAAGCCCGAGAGCGCGCCAGTGTCGCACGCGCCGCCGCCGCGGCCTCCACGCTTGATCGTGGGCATGGGGCCCGCCGTGGGGACGTCGGCGCGGGTTGGCGTCAACCTGCTGCTCGACGCGCGGTTGCAGGTCGTGGGACCCATGTCTCTTCGCCTGGGGGCTGGCCTCATGGCAGGGGATGACAGCCAGGCCGTGGCGGGGGGCAGGGCGCGCATGACCAGCCGGCACGTGAGCGCGGCGGTGCTGTCCACGCTGCCGAGGGGCAGGGCGCACCTCGACGCCGGAGCCGTGTTTCTGGTGAGCATCGATCAGGGCACGACCGAGAACCTTGCCGTGAGCGCCGAGGGGCGTCGGGCAGCCCTGGCGGCGGGGTTGGTGCTCGGCGCGGGGGTGGGGCTTTCTCGGCGCTGGCGGCTCGCCCTCGACATTCAAGGTTTGCGAGCTGTTGCCGGCGCGGACTTCGTGGTGGACTTCGACAGCGGCCGCAAGCCAGTCTTGCCGCCGCCAACTTGGCAAGGAATCGTCTGCGCGAAGTTGGAATTCGTCGCCTGGCCGTGAACATTCGCGTTGGTCAGGGCTCCAACCAAGAACCAGTGACTGCCGTGGAACGCCTCGAAACGCAGGACGTAATCGACCGCTGTGTCGGCGGCGACGAACGCGCCTGGCGCGAGCTGCATCAGGGTTACTACGGCGTCGCGGCTCGCTTCCTGCGGCGCATGGGCATCCCCGCGGCCGAGCTCGACGATGCCTGTCAGGAGGTCTTCATGCAGGTGTTCCGCTACGTGGGCAGCTTCGAGCGCCGTGCGGAGTTCCAAACCTGGCTTTACAAACTCTGCCTGAGCCAGGCCAACCGCTCGCGCAGGAGCGGGCGCCTCCGCCAGGCCCTGGAATGGCTGATGGGCCACGAAGCCACCGTCCACCCGGCCACCGGCCCGACAGGCTGGAGCGAGGCCGAGGCCGCGCGGAAGGTCGGCGAGGTACTGGGCAGGATGAAGGAGATCCATCGCGAGGTCTTCGTGCTCTTCGAGCTGGAAGGCGTCGAAGGCGAGCAGATCGCGCGCATCCTGGGCTGTCCGCCCGCCACGGTTCGCCGTCGCCTGCACTATGCGCGCGCGGAGTTCGAGGCCTTGCTGTGTTCGGAAACGGAGGATGGGAAGTCATGAGGTCGAAGCATTCGGGCGCTCCATCGGATGACCAGTGGCCACTTCCTCTCGCCGCCAAGAATGGGGAGCTGGGAGAAGCCGTGCGCGCCTACGCGCAGGACACCGCCAAGTCCAGCGGCGAGGCCGCCAACTTCGCCAGCGTGATGGGCCGCATGGAGCAGAGACCCCGGCGCATTTCGCCCCTCGCGCTGGGGGTCGCGGTGGGTGCCCTGGCCGCGGCGGCTGGATTCGTCCTGGTCGCGGGACAACTGCGGAGGGGCCCAACCACGGTCGTGGCCAGCCGACTCCCGTCGCCGCCTCCATCGCCTGCGGCGCCACCAGGTGCCTCGCCAACGCCACGCCCCGCGCAACAGCCGCCAGTGGCTTCCGCGGTGCCTTCGCTCCGCCTGCACGATCAGCCGGCCGAGCTCCCCACGGGACAAGCTGAGCTAGGGGGACGGGCGACTGCCACGCTGTCCGCGGACGGGGCGGCGAGCGCGAGCGTGCGCGATGGGGTCACGGAAATCGCGCTCCAGCGCGGGAGCGTCGAGCTGCACGTGTTACCGCAGGCGCCCGGACAACGTCTCGTCGTCGAGGCGGGCCACCATCGCTTCACGGTCGTGGGGACCGTCTTCACCGTCCTGCGAGCCCAGACGCGCATCGAGCTTCGCGTGCAGGAAGGCGCCGTTTCCGTGTCGCGCGGCGCGCGCCAGCTTGCCGTCGTCAGGGCGGGCGAGCACTGGAGCACGGAGGATGCGCCGCCGTCCGCCTCTACGCCCGCGGCTTTGGACGACGAAGGATCGCTTCATCATCCGCTCATTCGTTCTCGCCCCGGGCTGCCTGTGCCCAGCGCCGAGGTTGCCCGACAGCCAGCCGCGATCCAACCCCCCGCCCAAGCAGCACCGACCCCGGCGCCGGTGGCGGTCGTGCCGGCGCAGCCGGCGCAGGAAGACTGTCGGCAGCTGGTGGCGTCCCATCGCACCCAGGAGGCAGTGGGCTGCTACCAGAAGCAGGCCATGCGCAACGGCCTGGCCGGCGAGACCGCGGCGTACGAGCTGGCTCGCCTGTGGCGGGACAGCCTGGGGCAATCCGACCGCGCCGTCGCGGCGTTCGAGGAGCAGCGTGCGCGCTTTCCGTCCGGCGCGCTCCGCCGCGAGGCCGACCTGTCCATCATCGAGCTTCTGCCTCGCCTCGGGCGTCACGCCGATGCCCTGGGCGAGACCCAGCGTTTTCTCTCGGGCTATCCGCGGGATGAGCGGACGGGCGAGATTCATCTCCTGCGCGGCAACATCTATCGAGAGGTGTTCCGTGATCTCGCGCACGCCGAGGCCGAATACGCCTCGGGTTCGAGCGCGAAGGGCCGCGCCGGTGACGACAGCCGGTTCTTCCATGCGGTTTGCCTGGAAGCGCTCGGCAAAACCGAGGAAGCGCGAGCGGCCTATCAGGCGTACCTGCGCCTGCGTGGGGGCGCGCACAGTACGGAAGCGAAAGATCGTCTTGCGAAGATCGCCCCGTGAACATTTGCTGCTTGCCGGGCTCACAATGGAACAAGACCCCACCTGTTCCACCGGAGGACC
>JADGRD010000045.1 GCA_017881285.1 Pseudomonadota bacterium
GGCCGCGATCGCGCTGACACCATCCCGCGCGCCCGCGCCTGCTCGCTGGCCTGGCTGCCCGACGGCAGCGGCTTCTACTACACCCGCTATCCGGCCAAGGGCGAGGTCCCGGCCGGCGAGGAGCAGTACCACCGCACTGTCTACCTGCACCGGTTGGGCACGGATCCGGCCGCCGACGCCAAGCTCTTCGGCGACGGGCTGTCGCTGTCGTCGTGGCCGAACGTGCAACTCTCGCCCGACGGCCGCTGGCTCGGCATCGAGGTCTCCGAGGGCTGGAGCCGTTCGGACCTCTATCTTCTCGATCGGCGCAAGGGCGGGCCGCCGGCTGCCGTGGTCAAGGGCCGCGACGCGATCTTCAGTCTGGTCGAGGTGCTTGAGCACCGGATCTACGTCGTCTCGAACGAGGACGCGCCCCGCTACCAGCTCTTCGAGGTCGACCCGAAAGAGCCAGGCCGTGAGCACTGGAAGCTCGTCATTGCCGAGGGCGAGGACACGCTGGAATCGGTCACGGTCGCGCAGGGCAAGCTGGTTGCAGTCTACCTAAGAGACGCATCTTCCCGCGTTGCCGTCTTTTCAGACGGTGGAAGCTACCTGCGTGAGATCGCGCTGCCTTCCCTCGGGACGGTGAGCGCCGCGCGCGGCCGCCATGACCAGCGCGACGTCTACCTTTCGTTCACGTCCTTCCTGACGCCGACCAAGGTCCTGCGTCACGAGGTCACGACCGGCAAGACCAGCCTGTGGCGGGAGCTGGTATCGCCGGTCGACACCAGCCACTTTACCGTGGAGCAGGTGCGCTATTCGTCGAGGGACGGAACCTCCGTGCCCATGTTCCTGGTGCACAAGCAGGGCTGGGTGCGCGATGGCAAGAATCCCACCCTGCTCTACGGCTACGGTGGTTTCAACGTCAGCCTTACGCCCGGATTCGCCGCGTGGGTCGGGCCCTTCCTCGAATGTGGCGGCGTGTACGCCGTGCCCAATCTGCGCGGCGGCGGCGAATACGGTGAGGCCTGGCACCGCGCCGGCATGCTCGACAAGAAGCAGAACGTCTTCGACGACTTCGCGGCCGCCGCCCAATACTTGATTGCCGAGAAGATCACCTCGGCCGACCGCCTCGCCATCTCTGGCCGTTCGAACGGCGGCCTCCTGGTGGCCGCCTCCGTCGTGCAGCACCCCGAGTTGTGGAAGGCCGCGGTGGCCGGCGTGCCGCTGACCGACATGGTCCGCTACCACCGGCTGCACATCGCGCGCCTGTGGATCCCGGAGTACGGCTCACCCGAGAACCCGCAGGAGCTCCCCTGGCTTTTCGCCTACTCGCCCTACCACCATGTGAAAGACGGCGTCGCCTACCCGGCCACCCTGGTCTTCTCGGCCGAATCCGACACGCGCGTGGACCCCATGCACGCGCGCAAGTTCGCCGCGCGCCTGCAGGCCGCGACGTCAAGCCAGGCGCCGATTCTCTTGCGCATCGAGGGCAAGGCCGGCCACGGCGCGGGCAAGCCCATGGCCAAGATCATCGCCCAGTACACCGACGAGTTCTCGTTCTTGTTCGAGCAGCTCGGGGTACAAACACCATGAGGAAGCAACCCACGTGAAAAAGACCCGAGTCATCATCCTCTTCGGCGGCCGTTCGGCGGAGCACGAAGTGTCGCTGCTCTCGGCCCGCAACGTCTTTTTGGCCCTCGACCGCGAGCGCTTCGAGCCCCTCCTGGTCGGCATCGACAAGCAAGGCCACTGGCGCATCGAGCCGGACAAGACCCTGCTCGATGCCGCCGGCGATCCGCGCCTGCTCAAGCTGGTCGCGGCCGGCCGCGAGCTGGCGGTGCCCGTGCACCCGGAAAGCCCGGGCCTCGCCCCTTCGGATGGAACGCGTCCGCTGTTGGCCGCCGACGACGTCGTCTTCCCGGTCTTGCACGGCACCTACGGCGAGGACGGGACGGTGCAGGGGCTCCTGGAGCTGGCCGACATCGCCTACGTCGGGCCGGGCCACCTCGGCTCGGCCATCGGCATGGACAAGGACGTGGCCAAGCGCCTGCTCGCGCAGGCGGCGATCCCCGTGGTGCCCTGGCGCCTGGTCACGGCCCACGAGATGAAACGCGATGCAGCCGGTTGCCTGGCCCGCGCCAGCGAGCTGGGTTTCCCCGTCTTCGTCAAGCCGGCCAACGCCGGCTCGTCGGTTGGCGTGAGCAAGGTGAAGAGCGCGGCGGAGCTGCCGGCCGCCGTACGCGCCGCCCTGGCTTTCGACACCAAGATTCTCGTGGAGGCCGGCATCAACGCGCGGGAGATCGAGTGCGCCGTGCTCGGCAACGACGAGCCCATGGCCTCGATGCCCGCCGAGATCGTCGTGCACCACAAAGACGGGTTCTACTCCTACGACGCGAAGTACGTGGATGCCGACGGCGCCGACGCCAAGATCCCCGCCGACCTGCCGGCCGCTACCCTGGCACGCGTGCGCGGCCTGGCCGTCGAAACCTTTCGCACGCTGGAACTGGCCGGCATGGCGCGCGTGGATTTCTTCCTCGACCGGGAAAGCGGCGGCCTCTACGTCAACGAGGTCAACACGATTCCGGGCTTCACCGCCATCTCCATGTACCCCAAGATGTGGGAAGCCTCGGGCGTGCCCCTCAAGGAACTGGTTAGCCGCCTCATCGACCTGGCCAGCGAACGCCGAGCGGCCCGCCGCGCCTTGAAGACGCAGATTTGATCCTTCCGCCGCGCTGGTACCATGGGGTCTTTCCACCCTTGCGAGGCAGCCCTCGGCACCTTAGGTTAGCGGTTCCCGCGCATCCCTGCGGAGCGGAAGGATTCCCTTGCTAGGTAACATCGTCAAGAAGATCGTCGGCACCAAGAACGCGCGCGTCCTGAAGAGTCTGCGCCCCAACGTTGGGCGCATCGGCGCAATGGAAGCCGACCTGCGCGCCAAGAGCGACGAGGAACTGCGGGCCAAGACCGCCGTCTTTCGGCAACGCGTCGCCAACGGGGAAACCCTGGACAGCCTCCTGCCCGAGGCCTTCGCCGTGTGCCGCGAGGCCAGCCGCCGCGCCGTGAACATGCGCCACTTCGACGTGCAGCTCATCGGCGGCATGATCCTGCACAAAGGCTGCATCGCCGAAATGAAGACTGGCGAAGGCAAGACCCTGGTCGCTACCCTGCCCATTTACTTGAACGCCCTGGCGGGCAAGGGCGTGCACCTGGTCACCGTGAACGACTACCTGGCCCGCCGCGATGCCGAGTGGATGGGCCGCATCTACAAGTTCCTCGGGCTGACCGTGGGCGTGATCGTCCACGGCCTGAGCGATGCCGAGCGCCAGCACAACTACCGCTGCGACATCGCCTACGGCACCAACTCGGAATTCGGCTTCGATTACCTGCGCGACAACATGAAGGAGTCGATCGAGCGCTACGTGCAGCGCGACCTCAACTACGCCATCGTCGACGAGGTCGACTCCATTCTCATCGACGAAGCGCGCACGCCGCTCATCATTTCCGGGTCCGCCGAGCAGTCGGCCGACCTCTACAGCAAGGTCAACGGCATCATCCCGACCCTGCGCAAGGACATCGACTACACCGTCGACGAGAAGGCCCACTCGTCGATCCTCACCGACTCGGGCGTGGATCGCGTCGAGCGGCGTCTCAACGTCGGCAACCTGTACAACCCCGAGAACATCGCGTGGCTGCACCACGTGACCCAGGCCCTGCGCGCACACACCCTGTACAAGCGCGACGTCAACTACCTCATCGAGGACGGCGAGGTCATCATCGTCGACGAATTCACCGGCCGCAAGATGCCAGGGCGACGCTGGTCCGATGGTTTGCACCAGGCGGTCGAGGCCAAGGAAGGCGTGGAGATCCAGGAAGAGAACCAGACCCTGGCCACCATCAGCTACCAGAACTACTTCCGCATCTACAAGAAGCTGGCCGGCATGACCGGCACCGCCGACACCGAGGCCGAGGAATTCCACAAGATCTACAAGCTCGACGTATCCGTGGTTCCCACCAACAAGAACATGATCCGCAAGGATCACCACGACCTCGTCTACAAGAACGAGCGTGGCAAGTTCCGCGCCGTGCTCGCCGAGATCGAGGACTGCCATCAGCGCGGCCAGCCCGTGCTCGTCGGCACGGTCAGCGTCGAGAAGTCCGAGGTCGTCGCCTCGCTCCTGCGCAAGAAGGGCATTCCGCACAGCGTGCTCAATGCCAAGCAGCACGAGCGCGAGGCGCACGTCGTCGCGCAGGCCGGCCGCAAGGGCATGGTCACGATCTCGACCAACATGGCCGGCCGCGGCACCGACATCATCCTGGGCGGCAATGCGGAATTCATGGCGCGCGCCGAGGTCGATCCCGAGGCCGCCGGCCAGCCTGGCGCCGAGGTCGATCCCGAGAAGTTCAAGATCGCCTACGCCAAGTTCAAGCCCCAGTGCGACGCCGAACGCGAGGAAGTTCTGGCCGCCGGCGGCGTGCACATCCTCGGCACCGAGCGCCACGAATCCCGGCGCATCGACAACCAGCTGCGCGGCCGCTCTGGCCGCCAGGGCGATCCCGGCAGCTCGCGCTTCTTCCTGTCGCTGGAAGACGACCTGATGCGCATCTTCGGCGCCGAGCGCATCAAGGGCATTATGGAGTGGCTCAAGATGGAGGACGACGTCCCCATCGAGCACCCGCTCATCAACCGGTCGATCGAAAAGGCGCAGAAGCAGGTCGAGGGCCACAACTTCGACATCCGCAAGAGCCTGCTCGAGTACGACGACGTGATGAACCAGCAGCGCAAGACCATCTATGCCTTGCGCCGGCAAGTTCTTGAGGGCCGCTACGCGCCCATGCTCAGCGAGGCCGACACCAAGGCCGGCAAGCAGCCGGAGGTCGCGCAGACCTCCGGCCACCACACGGTCGCCTCGCTGGCCGAGATGGTGCGCCCGACGCTGGCCAAGATCCTCGACGCCCTGACCGCGCCGCAGCCCGGCCCGGATCCGACGCAACCACCCCAGCCGACGCCGCTCGATCCGGTGATTTTCCGTTCGGCCATCTACCGGCAGTTCGGCACCTATCCCGAAGTCGCCGGCATCGTCGAAAACCGCACCGAAACCCTCGACCACCTTTCCACCGAGATCGCCACGCTCCTCGTGCAGCAGCGCGAGCGCGTCCTCGATCTGGCGGAAGAGGTCCTCTCCGAGCTGATCGACAGCACCTGTCCGGAAGGCACGCACGCCGAGGACTGGGACCTCGATGCCCTGCGCACCGGGATGAAGGAACGCTACGCCTTCGAGGCCGCCATCAACACCAAGGGGTTGATGGAGCGCGACAAGCTGACCGAGGCCATGTGGCAAGAGCTGGAAAAGGTCATCGACGCGCGCGAGCAGGATTTAAGCCTGCCTTTCTTCCTCTATTTCAGCCGCCATTTCATGCTGGAGGAAATCGACCAGCGCTGGATTGAGCACCTACGCAATATGGAGGCTTTGCGCGAAGGTATCCACCTGCGTGGCTACGGCCAGAAGGATCCCAAGCAGGAATACAAGAAGGAAGGCTTCGTCATCTTCGGCGCGATGATGGGCAACATCAGTCGCAACGTGTGCGAGAAGCTCTTCCACGTGCAGATCCGCCGCGAAGAGACCGAGACCGCGGCGGCAAACCTGGCGCAAGCCAAGAAGAAGCCCCGCCGGATGGTCGAATCGGGGGGCGGGGCGGCGCAGTCCTCGGCCCCGGAGGATCCACACCCCGTGCGCCGCGCAGAGCCAAAGGTCGGCCGCAACGACCCCTGCCCCTGCGGCAGCGGCAAGAAGTACAAGAAGTGCCACGGGGCGTAGCCAGGCGCGGCAGAGGCCCCCACTGCACACCTCCCTTGGCGGATTGGCACTTCCCCACTAAGATCCGCGCATGATCAAGATCCACTTGGGGGTAGTGCTTGCGTCCCTCCTCCTTGGTTGTGGTTCGGACGCACCGCCCGGCGCCAGCGTCGCCGTGGACAAGACACTTCCCTCCGACTCGCTACTCGCGCGGGTCCAGAACGTGTCGCTCATCCGGGCCGGGGACGGCTTCACCCTCGCCGGCTACGACAATGGCCAGGTCCGCTGGGGGCGACTCGCGCTCGACGGCACTCTGACGCAAGAAACGAGCTTCGCCATGGCCCAGCCGGTGGTCGGGCCGGTGTTCGCGGCTACCAAGAAGACGACTCCCGGCGATCAGCTCGTCGCCCTCGCGTTCGTCAACAGTGCAACGGTGAGCGAGGGCTATGACCTCACGGCCACCGTGCAAACCGTCGGCGCTGCCGCGTCCGCCGCGTCCGTTGCGCTGGCCACGCTCCCCGCCGGCACTGACCCGCGCACGGTGCAACTCGCGGCCGGCGCCGCGGCCAGCGGCAACGTCGGCTACGTCGCGTGGGGCATCCGCGTCACCGGCATCCCCATCAGCTACCTGACCTTGCCCGCGGATGCGCTCACCACGGCAACCCCCTCGACCTTCCTCGGCGCCGATGTTCCTGCCAACGTCCCGGCCTGGGACTGCCTGGCCCCCCAGGGCCGCTCCACCGGCTTCAGCTTCGGCGCCGTGACCCCCCATCCTTCCTCCGTCACTTCCGACTTCCGAACTCTGGAGATCGACGAAACCGGCAACGCGATCGACATGACCTACCAGCTCACAGTGCAGATAACGAATTGCCGGATCGTGGGTGCGCCAACCCCTGCGGGGAACTACTTCATGGCCTTCCAGGGTGCCTTGAATGGGACCACCGCCATCGACTTCGCCACCTACTACGCCCCCCTTGACCCGAAGAGCAGCACGGGGACCGTGACCACGCAGCCTTCCGTGCTGCCCTCGGCCCTGTTCGGCGGTCCGCTGAACATGCCGCGTCCGGCCTGGGTCAGCTCGGCGGGCGGCGATGTCGTCATCGGCCTGGAACGCAAGTCCGGCCCCGAGGTCGTCCGCTTCACCTACAACGCCGTTCCACATGGCTCCACGCTCAAGCTGCGAAGCGTCAACGGAAATGCCGGCCCAGTCGCCGCCTGGGTCGGCGACGATGCCGTCTATGCCACGTACACGGACCAGGTGAAATCAGGCAGCGCCACCGCCACCAACCGCTATTTCATGCGCGTCGACAGCCCCGCTTCGCTGCCCTAGGCAGGGTTGTTAGCCCGCGTACGGGAATAGTCCAAGGGGGCCGCCGGTTAGTGTCAGGAAGACCGTGCTTCTCCACCGCCGTACATCGCAGACCGAATTCGAACGCGAGGTGATGCCCCACCTCCAAGCGCTCTACAGCGTCGCCCTGCGCATGACCAGGTCCGAGGGTGATGCCGAGGATCTGGTCCAGGACGCCATCTTGCGCGCCTACCGATTCTGGGATGGCTACGCGGCCGGCTCGAACTGCCGCGCCTGGCTGATGCGCATCCTGACCAACGTCTTCCGCAACCGCTACCGCGAGCGGGCGCGCGAGCAGGAGATCCTGGGCGAGGCGGAAGCCAGCGCGGCCAACCTGGGGCAGTTCCAGGGCAAGGCCCCTCGCGACGCGGAAAGCGCGCTCTTCGGTCGCATGCTCTCGCGCGACGTCGAGAAGGCCCTGGCGACCCTGCCGCCGGAATTCCGGCTGCCCGTCATCCTGGCCGACCTGGAGGATCTTTCCTACAGGGAAATTGCCGACATCATGGAATGCCCGGCGGGCACCGTGATGAGCCGGCTTTTCCGGGGACGCCGCCTGCTGCAGAAGCAGCTTGCCGACTACGCCGCCGCCACCGAACCCAGCCAGCAATCCGCGGAGGAATCGCGTGGGGAGCCCGCCAGCTCCGCTGGCGACGGACCATCGCGGGAGGGCATGGGAACCCTCCCAGGGTTCCCATCCAAAGTCGTGGACTTCCAAGAATATCTGCGCAAGAAGCAGGAAGGCGGCGCGACGTGACCATCAACTGCGCGGAAGCCGACACCTTCCTGCACGCCTACGTGGACGGCGAGCTGACCGGCGCGGACCGGCAGGCCTACGAGGCCCATCTGCGCGACTGCGAGGCCTGCACGCAAGCGAGCCGCTTCCAGGCCCGTTTCAAGGCCGCCGTGCGCGGTCACCTGCCCCGACCCGCCCTGCCCCTCGGGCTGCGCACGCGCATCGGCAACGCCCTCGCGGTCGCGCCCTCGCCCCGCCGGTGCTGGCTGTGGCAGTCCCATCCGCGGGCTTTCACCATTGGTGCGGCGGCGGCTGCGGCCCTGGTGCTCTTCGCCGCCAACCTGCAGCGCACGTCGGGCTCGCCCGTGCTGGAACAGGCGCTCACCACCTTCCACCACGACTTGCCCCTCGATGTCCTGTCCGAGAGCTGCGCCAAGGTGTCCGACTGGTTCCGCGGCAAGGTCGATTTCACCCTGCAACCGGCCGCGCAAGACAGCGGCACGCGCTGCCAAGGCGGGCGCCTCGTCAACGTGCGCGATCGCCTCGGCGCCTACGTGGTCTACCAGGTGCCGGCCGGTCACCGCCTGGGCGTCATGGTGGCACCCTCGGACAGTGAGCCCCTGGCCGGCACGCACCAGCGCGTCCTGCACGGCCGTCACGCCTTCGTCGACAACCACCGAGGCGTGTCGACCGTGACCTTCCGCGAGCCCGGCGGCCTCGACTACGTTTTCACGGCCGATCTGGACGAAGATGCCTTGGCCAACTGGGTCGAAACGGTCTACCTCCACCGCTGACGACGCGTTGGGCTAGAAGCCGGCTCCGCCTGGTTCCAGGCGCCTATCCGTAGTAACGTCCGGCATCCTCATGTCGACGAGAATGCTTTTGTGTGTCGAGCCCGATGAAGCCGCCCTGGGCGTCATCGCCGGAACGCTGGAGCCCTACGGCTTCGAGATCAAGGTCATCACCAACGGCGATCAGGTCGTCGATTGGGCCAGGAAGAACCGGCCCACGTTGATGTTGGTTTCGGTCGAGCCCAAGAAGGCCGGCTACGCCATCTGCAACAAGATCAAGCGTAGCGCCGAGCTCAAGGACATTCCGCTCATTCTCACCTCGGCCGAGGAATCACCGGAGAAGTTCGATCAGCACAAGACGTTCAAGCTGCGCGCCGACGACTACATGTTCAAACCGCTCGACCGTCACGAGCTGATGCGTAAGGTGAACGTCCTGGTGGGCCTCGACGAGCCCGAGGCCGCCGGCACGCCATCGCTATCGTCCGAGATCTTCGTGGGCACGGACGTTGTCTCGTCGGAAATCGCCATCGACGCGGACGACATCGTCGACGAGTCCCGGTTGGCGACGCCGCCTCCCCAATCCCCGCCGGTGGAGATGCCCCGAGCGGGCGATCCCCTGGGCGTCAACCCGGTGCTCGACGCCATGTTCGACAAGGAGGCGGACGCCGCCTTCGATGCCCTGGAGATCTCGTCCTCGATGAGCCTCGGCGACAACCTGGACATGCGCAAGACGGTCCCGGGGAAGAGCTTCCTCGACGTGATCACGCCCCCCCCCACCGAAGCCAAGGCCGCAGCGCAGGAGCCGGTAGCCGCGGCCGAGCCCGCGACCGCGGCGGCCGCCGCCCTATCCGACGACTGGTTGGAGGAGGGCGCCACCCGCGCCGTCGCAGCTTCCTTACTCGCCGAGCACATGCGCGACATGCTCGGGGAGGAAGTCCCCGTGGATCTCGATGCGGTGCCCACCACTTTGTCCCCCACCGAGCCCGCGACCGCCGAGGTCGCCGCTCTGCCCGCGGAGGTCGAGGGCAACCCGGATCTCTTGCGCGAGCCGCAGGACGATGGACTTCCGCTCCCGGACGAAGTGCGCAACACTTCGGTGGTCTCCTACGGGGGCGCCACCGCGAACGACGCTGTCTTCAGCGACCTGCAGAGGCGCATCCACGAGCTCGAGGACGAGAAGCGTGAGCTGGGCGCCGTGATCGACGACCTGCGCGCCCACCTGGCGTCGCAGCCTTTGCACAAGGAGAAGGATCTCCTGGGTCTGCGCGAGACCATCAATCGCAAGGAAAAGGACGTCCTCGATCTACGCGACGCGCTCGACGCGAAGGACCGGCAGATTCTCGACCAGAAGGATCGCATGCGCGAGCACGAGCGCGCGAGGCGCGACCTCGAAGAGAAGATGCTCGCCTTCGAAAAGAACCTGATGCACGCCAGCGAGAAGGCGATGGCGCTGTCGCAGGACAAGGAAAAGTCCATCGAGCGCGAGCGCGGGCTCAAGGTCCGGCTGGAAGACGCGCACGCCGAGATCGGCAAGACCCACGACGAGCTCGACCTGACCAAGAAGCGCCTGGCGACCGTCGAGGATCGCGCGCGACTGGAGCTCGACCGCGTTCGCCACGATCTCGAGGCGCGCATCGCCGATGACGAGGAGGCGCACAAGAACGAGGTGGCCCGCCTGCGCGAGGATCGCGACACCGAGAAGGCTTCACGCGAAAACGAGCTCCAGTCCGCGACCGGCAAACTGAGCACGAGCCACGCCGTCGAGATTGAAGTCCTGGGCAAGCGGCACGCCGAGGAAAAGGCCTCGCTCGAGGACGCGCACGAAATCGAGCTGGCGCGGGTCCGCCGCGAGAATGAGAAAGCCTTCCTCGCCATGCGCGAGGAACACGCGACGGCGCTCGAAAACGAGAAGCACGAGCATCAGGCCGCCCTGGAGGCCAAGGATCGCGACTGCAAAAACGAGAGCGCCGAACTGCGCCGCAATTACGAAACGACCCTGGCCGCCGCCGAGGATCAGCGGCGGCGCGAGCTGGAAGAGGCGGAAGTGCGCCGCACGGTGGATCTCGACGCCGCCGACGCCCGCCGGCGTACGGAGTTGCAGGCGCGCGACGAACAGCACCACGCGGCCACGGCCGAGCTCGAACGGCGCACCTTGACCGAGAAGACCGAAGCGGCCGAGCGGCAGCGGGTGGAACTAGAACAGGTCCACGCCCGTGACGCCGAGCTCGAGGTCGAGGTAGCTGCGCGCAACGAAGAGCTGGCCGAGACCCACCGCCGGCTCCTGCGCGTGGAGGGCGAGCTCGACACCTCGCGCACCGACGTCCGCGATCGCGAGGTCAAGCTCTCCCAGGCCCGCGACCGCACCACCGAGCTGGAAGGCAAGGTGGCGGATCTGGAGGACCAGGCCCTGCGCGCCTACCGCCGCATCAAGGAGGACGAGAAGACCATCGACAAAGCCAAGCGCGCGGTCAGCGTGGCGCTTGCCCTGCTCGATGAACGCAGCACCGCCGGTACCCCGGCCGCGCCACGCCCCGGCGAAGAGCCGCAAGGCTAAGGCGCTGCACCGCCCGCCTGAAGTTTCATGCACGAGGTGACCGGCAATCGCGCGGGGCTCAAGCCGTCCGAGCTTGCGACCCTCGAACGCGTCTACCGCCGACGGGTGGCGCCGCAAGAGGTGGTTTCGGCGGAGCTGGGCGCTTTTCTCTGCGAGGTCTCCCGGCGCATCGGCCGCCAGGTCGGGGTGCTCATTTCCCGTCAGGGCGCCATCGAGCATGTCTTCGTCGGCGATGCCTCGCGCATCATGCTGCCCGAGGTCGGCCGCTTGCGCGCCGGCCACGGTCGCTTCCGGGGGTTGCGCCTGGTGCACACCCACCTGCGCAACGAAGGCCTGTCCCGCGACGACCTCGTCGATCTCGCGCTGCTCCGCCTCGATCTCGTCGCGGCCGTGGGCGTGAATCACGAAGGTCGGCCGGCCGACCTCTTCGTCGCGCACCTGGTACCACCCCGCGAGAGCGGCTCCCCGTGGGTCTTGCTGCCGGCCGCGCCCTTTCACCGCGCCGAGGTCGACTGCGTGGATCTCGTCGCGGCCCTCGAGGAGGAATTCGATCGCGTCCTGCCCACGGGCCGCAAGACCCGCGCGGCCGAGCGCGCCCTCCTCGTGGTGGCCGAGATCGGCAAGCTGCGCGGGCAGAGCCGCGTGCGGAGCCTGCCGGCCTTGGCGGCAGCGGAGCATCGTGGGAGGGTTTGGGAACCCGCCCAGGGTTCCCAAGACGATAGCCGCGTGCGGAGCCTGCTGGCTTTGCCAGCAGCGGAGCATCGCGGGAGGGTTTGGGAACCCGCCCAGGGTTCCCAAGACAATAGCAACCGCGTCCATGAATTGCGCGAGCTGTGCCGGACCGCGGGCCTCGAGGTCGTGGACGTGGCCGTGCAGCGCCGCCCCGAAGCCGATCCACGCTATCTCATCGGCCGCGGCAAACTCGAGGACGTGCTCGTGCGCGCCATGCAGTTCGACGCCAGCGTGCTCATCTTCGATCCCGATCTGTCGCCCGGACAGGCGCACGCCATCGCCGCGTTCACGGATCTCAAGGTCATCGATCGGACGATCTTGATTCTGGACATCTTTGCGCAACGAGCGCGCAGCCGGGACGCCAAGTTGCAGGTCGAGCTGGCGCAGCTCCGCTACCGCCTGCCCCGGTTGCAGGAGGAGAACACCATGATGAGCCGCCTGGTGGGCGGCATCGGCGGGCGCGGGCCGGGTGAAACCAAGCTCGAAATCGGCCGCCGCCGGGCGCGCGAGCGGCTGCACCGGCTGGA
>JADGRD010000520.1 GCA_017881285.1 Pseudomonadota bacterium
ACCCAGGTCGGCTTCGGGGTCATCGTGTGCCTCCGGTAGGACTGACGAGGGTTACGGCCATGACGGGGAGACGCTGTTGGGCGGGACCCGATACTTGCGGAGGACCGTCGCACACCATTCCCGCGCCGGCCAGGTACACCCTGTTCCACCAGGGCCGCGGCGAGATGCTCGACCACATGCTCATCACCCGGAACTTGCTCGCCTACTACCGAGGCTCAGAGATCCACAACGCACTCCCGCACGACGAATCCGCAGCGTTCGCCATCGACCGGAAGTATCCAGAATCCGACCACGCGCCCTCGTCGCGACCTTCGACTTCCCCGCCTGATGGAGCTGGCAGAGGGCGTGTCGATTTGCCCTGACCCGGGCGCGTCCTCCTTGCCGCGTCGCTCTCAACTATCGTCACAGTGACACTGGGACCGACGATTGTGGCTGAAAAGCGTTACAGTGCAACCCCTTCGTCTGCGCCGACGCATCACCGACAATTTGCCTTATGTCCGGTCAAATCCTGCATGTTGCACCCGATGCGCTCCTTGCATCCCCGTGAGCATGCCCGCCGTGGACGACCCGAGCTACCTCACCCCGGTGAACTCATACAGTTCAGCGGCTCCTTGTCCGGCCAAGGCTCACGGCACCTGCGCCTTCCCCGCGCAGTGATCGCACGATCGAGTGCACGGCGCGCGGTGAGCAGTTCGGCGAGAGAAACGTCGACCGGCCTTGGCGTTGGGTTTGGCGCGTAAACACGAATAAGCCGACGCCTTGGCGGGTTTCACCCAGGCCGTCTTTGACCAGCAACTGCATGGCAGCCTACGAGCCCGGGGGACTTAAACATTCGACGACAGCAAAGCAGGGACGGCGACATAAACTCTCCCCGGCAGATCAGGGGCTCCGTGCTGACGGCGAGCCTGTGGCCGATAACGTGATGCTCTACCATACGTTGCCTGACCAGCGCAGATGCACACCGACCTCACTCAACCCTGACACACAGAGCCTTGCCGATGTCGTCTCATGCGGGCCCAAAGGTGCCATACAGCGCGAACGGAAGGTGCCAAATACTTTGAAAACTCACAAGTTGAAGATCTCGAGAACCGTTTCGCGACACCACCCGCGCCCATCGTTGAAAAGGTCAGTACCACCAGAATCGCCCATCGGAGTTTCGGCAGCCGCCGCCCAGCCGCCGATGGCGGAACTGCCCGAAAGGGCAGCGCACAGTGCCCGCTAGCTCACCGGGTGCCGCCGTACGCTCCGACAATGAGTGACGGGCTGAGGGCCTCCCGCGAGCCGGGGCGCGAGACCGCGCAGACCCGGATCCAAGTCGCGCCGGCGGCCAGGCATCCGGCGGCGCCCCCGACTACGTTTCCCAGAAGCCCGAGTTCGATCCTTGCGCTGCAGCGCCACGTAGGCAATGCGGCGGTCGCCGCGCTCGTCGCACGGGCACCGGCAAGAAGGGTAGAGAAGCCGACGACGGGGACGCCCACCGTGCAACGCAACGGGGACGAGGCCGAGGAGCCGGCGGGCTGCGGCATTTGCATCGACCCGGGTCCGGCCGGCACCCAGGCGCACACCCAGATCCAGTCGAAAATGGGCGCGCTCGGGGTCGACAGCGAGGTGAAGGTCGCCGCCGGTCGCGGCGGTGGCCGGAAAGGTCGACTGGACTTGGCCCGCTGGGACGACAAGGTCATCGAGATCGGCGAGATCAAGCCGGGCCACGCCACTGGCCTGGCGCAAGGCCGTAGCGATCTCGACCATTACAAGGGCATCCTCGAGAAGACCAAGAACCCGACATTCAAGGGCAAGACCGTTCGCATGCTCGACGCCCCAGCACCGATTCCGATGATCTTCGACAATCCGGGTGTCACGCTGCCCGACAAAGGGCAGCAGTTGCTGACGACCACGAACGTCGGTGGGGTCTACGGCTACAAATGCGCCCCACCGAACTATGACTACTTCACCGCCGGTGGCCAACTGAAGGCCGGCGATAAGCACGTCACACTGGAAGTCCTCAAGGCGAAGAAGAACTTCTTCGACAGCGAGTGCATCAGGAAGAAGATCAAGCGTCACGCGGTGGAGGAAGAGCGGGTCAGGATCACCGACCGAACGGGCATGAAGCGCCTGGTAAAACCGGCCCTCGCATTCTCCTTGCTGCAGTCCCGCGCGTTTCATGTCAAGCACGAGCTCGAGATCCTCAGCGGTGAGCATCACCAGCGACGCAGCATCGCATCGAGGTCCAGCGCGGTCGGACTGGCCGGCGGGCCGGTGCTCGGCGCCTATGGCATGGCGGCACTGTATGACCTGGCTTCGATGCCCAGCCTGTCGATCTGGACCGCGGCACAGAGCGCAGCTGGGAAGTGCGATGCGGCCAAGGACCTCAAGACGCTCGCGGTGGCGCTCGACGAGTTCGAGACGGCGATGGTGCCGGCCCGCTACCAGTACCTGACTTACAGGGGCGACAAGGCCACTCAGCCCGACACGCCTGCGCCCGCGGCCGGCACGACCCCCCGAACCGGTAACGCGCCACCGGTGCCGCCACCGACACCCAAGGCCGCGACGGCCGGGCCGGCAACAGCAGGCAAACCCGCGGAGGCCGGCGTTGATCCGCTGAAGATCGCCGCGCTCGCGGGGCTCGTACTCCTCACGTTCCTCATCCTCCAACCCGAACTGGGCGTCGCAGCGGTCGCCGCGGCGGGGACCGGTGGGGCCGAGGTCGCCGGCGCCATCGGCGCGGTCGAGGCCGCGGCCGGACCCGCTGTCGCAGTGGCCGAGGCCGCGCTCGAGGTCGCCAGCGAAGAGGTGGCGACCGAGGTCCTGCTCGGAGCGGCGGTCTAGGGATGCCGGCCGCCATGCCCGAAGGGGCAGCACGTTGCGGTGGATCTTCCTTCGTTGCGGTCGAGAGCAGACAATCAAGGCACCGTAATCGAGGGAGACCCGCAATGACAGCGCACGCGGTGGCCGAAGTCAGTCCAGCGGCGACCGAGCGCCCGCTGCCGAGGCGCCGGTCCAGCATCGATTCCGGGGCCGACTACATTCTCGGGCTACAACGGTCGGCAGGCAACGATGCTGTTGCCCGGCATCTGGCCGGTCAGCAGTTCGCGGCGGCCGGCCACAGGCACGCCGGCATCGTCGAGGTCCAGCGCTGTGGGCCAACCCCGTGCAACTGCTCCAGCGAGGAGCGCGCTGACTTCGCGGCCAAGAATCCCGATGAACAGTCCCACGGGCACGGTGCCGAGGAGGCGGAAGCGATCCCCGCCCCGACCGCATTCTAGAGCCGCAATCCGGATCAGCCGCCAGCGGGAGCACCGGGCCGGCCGCTGGGGCCACCAACGCATCCCTCCCGCAGGTGGCTCACCGGCGGTGAAGGTCCCAACCGCGGTCGTCGAGTCCACCGATGAGAGCGGAATATGTTGCTCCGCAAGCCAAGTCGGCCGCGTCTCAGAGATCAAACAGCTGGACGCCATCACTCCGGTAGTCGTCGAAGCCGCACGACAGACCCTGGTGTTCGTTGCCCCAATAGCGCCAAGTAAATCGACCACAACCTGCCAAGTAGAACGACCATTCGCAGCCCCAGCTCGCCGCCGCCGCCCGGAAGGGGCCGGAAGAACGCGCAGCTCCTCCGCCTAGAGCTCGGGCTCCTCGAATGGCGCGAAGTGCCCGCCGCGCGCGGGCCTGGTGACGCGCACGACGTTCGCCGTGCGCTCGAAGCCACGCCCGCGGCGGGTCGGACGGTGTCGCCGGGCAAGAGCGAGAAGCCGGACGGCACCTCGACCCGGAGGGCTGTCTTTTCTAGGTAGGGTTTTGTTCGGCTGGACGCTGATAGTTGATTTGCATCAAACAGTTCGCCCCGAGGTCGAGGACGGCACCTTCATCCGCGTAGTACCGAAGCAGGGCATTGTTGGCCGGGTAGAAGAT
>JADGRD010000521.1 GCA_017881285.1 Pseudomonadota bacterium
CGTCCCGGCAGCGCGGCGCCGCGCGTGGGCGGCGCGGTCGGCGGTGGCGCCAGCGCGGGTTCGCTCGCCGTTACCGCTGGGAGGGCGCCCGCCTTCGTCGCGAGCTGTTCCCGGGCACTTTGGCTCTCGTGCAGTACCACTTCCTTCTTGGGGAGATCGATGGCGAGTTGCTGACCGCTACGCACCAGGATGACGTTCTCGAGGATCGGCCCGGTGACCGACACCAGCCCCTTCTCCATGCGCAAGTCGAGCTGCTCGCTCTTCGCGTTCCACCCCACGGTGAAGACCGTCCCCTTCACGCTCATGAGGAACGGTCCGGCCTCGACCAGCCAGTGCGCCCCGGGACGCTGGGCAACCTCGATCCGCGCCGGCCCCTGCTCGATGGCGATGCGGGCACCCTTGTCATCCACCGAATGCAGGCGGCCGCGCGCGCCAGGCAAGAGGGCCAGCTTGGTTCCCTCGGAGAAATGCAGGGTCATGCCCCGATCGCCGAAGGATCGCAGGTAGCCGCCGGCGAGGATCTCGCCCGCTTCGACGCGATAGGTGATGACAGCGGAGGCCGGGGTCTTGGCGCGGGTCGCGAGGACAAGCCACAACGCGCAGGCGGCGGCCCCGGCGCCGAGCGCAACCAACCCGAGCTGGAACCGGCGGCTGCGCCGACCAGGGCGGGCGGCCAGGCGCGCGGACACGGCGGCGAATCCGCGTTGTTGCCGCGGGGGCGTCATTGGGGGAATGGCACGGCTGGCTATTTGGACGAGCTGGTCGAGCATGGCGCCGCTAGGCGTCTTGTCCGAGTCAACTGCCATGGTTGCACCTTTCCCGGAGGAAACCAGCCACGCCCACATCGCTCTCGATCCACTGGGAAACCCGCACGTTCACCCGGTCGTGCGAGCGTTTCACGGTCGACAGGGAGATCTCCATCGCGTCGGCGATTTCGTCGAGGGTCCTGCCGTCGAGGTGGCGGAGACAGTAGACGATGCGATCGCGCGGCTTCAAGCGGCCGAGCAGCGTGTAGAAGCGGCGGAGCACGTCGCGCGCCTCTGGATCCGAACCCGGGTAAGTGGCTTCCGGAATGTTCTTGGGTTCGCGGAAGGACAGCCAGCTCCGCGCCCGTTTGCGGCGGAGCTCCCACTTCAAGATGCGGATCGCGAAGGAGGTGACGAAGCTGCGAAAGCTCTCCGGGTTCTGCAGGGTGTTCGCTCGGGCAAACAGCCGGAAAAAGACCTCCTGGGTCACGTCCTCGGCCTCGTAGTCGTTGCCGAGGGCGCGGCTGGCCATCCGGAAGACCATCGGAGCGAAACGGTTCCAGGTCGCCGCGTGCGCCCAGGGCTCGCCCGCGATCAGCGCGCGTGCGAGATCCGAGTCGTCGGCCTCGACCGGCGCCGTGTCAGGCACCAGATGCAGAGGTATGCGGTGGTGTTCGGTGGACATGGCAATCCGACTTTTGGGCAACTAGACAGTAGCACCTACCGCCGCCAGCGGCTCACCCTGACGGAGGGGACCGCGATGGTCGGCCTGACCGCGGACGACGCACAACGTCATGGCAGATTCGGGCCGGTAACTTTTGTGGGCTGATTTGGCAGGCCCGCGCTACTGACTGTACGGCGACGTCGGATGCGGGAACTGATGATGCACTGGTTTGGAACCGCACAGCACAGCAAGACACGTCTGACCCAAAGCACGACCCAATCAGTTCCCGTGCCGGCGTTGCCTTATTCCTTAGTTGCCACTCCTGGCTTGAGTGCCGCGGTCTGCTCTCCGGACGGCGGCACTCCCCTTTTCAACATGAACCGGCCCGTTGGAGAATAGTGAATTTCTAGTTGTTCGGCGGACCACCGCTTCTTCGTGAATGCTCTACGTACGGCGTTGCCTTCGAGATCCCTGTACCTCCCCTTCAAGAGCGGCTCAACAGGATGTCTCCAGGGAGTGCCCAAGCGTAGGTGGACTGGCTGCTTGCTCGCAAGGGAGATGCAATGAGACGACTGGTCATTGGGTCGAGCCTGGTTGGAGCGATGATCGCACCGCTCGTCGGGTTCTTTTTCACGGGTTGCGTGCAGCCCAGCACGCTCGGGAATCCGACCGCGGCCGGCGGCGGAACCAGCGGTGGACGTGGGGGCAGCGGCGGGGGGGGCGGGACCAGTGCGGCAACGACGTCCACTGCGACTCCGCCCGTGATTGACCTGGATGCAAGCGTGTTCAACCCCGACGCCTGGGTGTCGGAGGATCTCGCTCCTCCGCTACCCTCGAGCGATGCGAATTGTGGCAGCGCGACCTCCACCGCGACGCGCCAGCCGGCCGACGTGCTGCTCGTGCTCGACCGCTCGGGCTCGATGGACTACAGCACATCGACCGACTCGAACTGCAGTCGTGGTTCCACCACTTGCACCGCCCGGTGGCCGGCGCTCACGTCGGCGGTGGACAGCACACTCACCAGTACGTCGGGAACGATCAACTGGGGGTTGAAGTTGTACTCCTCGCCCAACGGCAGCGCCTGCACGGTCAATAGCGGGGTCGAGGTTCCCATCTCGGCGACATCGGTGTCCGCCATTCAATCTCAAATCGCGGCGATCTCGCCGAGCAACAACACGCCGACCGCGCAGGCCATCGCGGCCGCCACCGCTTATCTGAGTACGGTCAATGATCCCAATGGCAAGTTCATCCTGCTGGCCACGGATGGCGAGCCCAATTGCGCTCCGGGCGGCAGCAGCAGCACCACCAATGTGCAGGGTACCGTCGACGCCATCGCGGCCGCCAAGGCGGCGGGATTCCTCGTGTACGTCATCGGCATCGGGCCGAGTGTCGGGAATCTGGACAATTTCGCGGCGGCCGGCGGCACGACCAACTACTACCCGGCCACGTCGCCGCAAGCCCTGACGGATGCGTTCGCGTCGATCAGCAAGTTGGTGGCGACTTGCGTATTCACCTCGACGAAGCCGCCGCCCGCTCCGGACAATGTCGCCGTCTACCTGAACAAGAACCTGGTGACCAAGGACGATGCCGACGGTTGGTCGTTCGGCTCCGACACGCAAACTATCATCCTCAAGGGTAACTCCTGCGATGAGGCCATGGCCGCGAATAGCGCGGTGCAAATCCTTTTTGGCTGCCCGGGAGGACCGCCGCCGCCCCCCGTGATTCCCTAGCACTGGACCGCTCACCCAGATTGGCGGCGGGCCGTCGATCACGTGAAGGTTTTCCTCGCGCGGTGCCATTCGTCAGGAGGACCAAGGGGGAGCCTTGCATGCTCTTCCCTCGGCCGCATATCCTGAATGCAACCAGCCCGGGGAGCGGACGCATGAACACGAAGAAGTCGGTTGGCAGAACTTGGACTGCGACGTTGATTGCCGCCGCCGCGCTCTTCACTCTCGGTGTCTTGGCCCCAGCCGCATCCGCCGGCACGGTTCAGCAGATCACGAGCTTCGGCAACAACCCGAGCGGCATCGGCATGTACGTCTACACCCCCAGCAACGTGGTCGCGAGGCCACCCATCCTGGTCGGCCCGCACGCCTGCCATGGGAGAGGCACGGATGTCTGCCAAAGCGGCAACGCCTTCGCGCAGCAGGCGGACAAGTACGGATTTCTCCTCATCTGTCCCTCGGCGGTCAGCAGCGACGGCTGCTGGGACGTTCACTCCACCGCAGACCTGACCCACAACGGCGGGGGCGATGCGACGGGGATCGTCTCCATGGTCAACTATGCCGTGCAGAACCTGAACGGGGACTCCAGCCGGGTCTATGTCGCCGGTCACTCCTCGGGCGGCATGATGACCAACATCCTGCTCGGTTCCTACCCCGACGTGTTCAAGGCCGGGGCGGCGTATGCCGGCGTGCCGTTCGCCTGTTTCGCGCAGGGTTCCGTCGATAGCTTGGGCTGGAACTCGAGCTGCGCCACTGGCAAGGTCACCAAGA
>JADGRD010000522.1 GCA_017881285.1 Pseudomonadota bacterium
GCGATCCCGGGCCGCGCGAAACATGGAGGGGACGGACATGGGGAAGACGACGGTCTCGACGGCGCGCGCGTCGATACCGGGAGCGTAGCCACGCCACGCCTGCGCGTCCGCGCCGCGCAGGAGGAAGATGATCCCGCAGCCAAAGCGCGGCAGCATGAAGTCGATGAGGATGTCCGCGATCTGGTCGCGGTGCTCGGCGACGGA
This sequence comes from Pseudomonadota bacterium, assembly GCA_017881285.1. Lineage (GTDB taxonomy): Bacteria > Myxococcota_A > Polyangia > Fen-1088 > Fen-1088 > Fen-1118. The sequence continues at coordinate 205 of JADGRD010000522.1, forward strand.
AAGCCGATGGACGGCGTCCTCGAGGCCGACCGCCGCGTCGAGCGGTGGCGCGAGCAGGGGAGACGGCTCGGGCAGGACGGGCTCGGGCATGGTCGGACGCGAGCGCGGCGCCTCGGTGGCGAGCGCCCGGATCTCGCGCGACGAGGCCGAGCGCGCCACACTGGGCACGGGTTCCGGCCGCGCGGGCCGGGTTAGGTTGACCTCGATGCCGAAGAAACGCTTCAGGTTGCGCGCGATGGCCAGCTCGGCGGAAATCATGGGCTCGACCCGCGCGCCGAGCGCGAACGCCACGTCGTCGACGATGAGCATGTCCTGCGGCGTGGCCATCGCGACCACGATGCGCTTCACACCCGAATGCGCCGCGACCAGCGGGATGGCCATGTACCTGGCCGCGAGATTGGGCTTGAGCATGGCGATGACCGCCGGATCCGCCTTGTCGAAATGGCGCTGCAGGGCCGCCGGCATGCGCATCTGGCGGCCCAGAGCTTCGGAGATCTGGTCGGTGTCGAGCAGGCCACGTTCGACGATCTGGGTGCCGATCCTGCCGCCCAGCAGATCGCGGCTGTCGAGAACGGCCTTGAGCCGTTCCGGGGTGAGTAGTCCGAGATGAACGAGGATTTCGCCGAGTCGCATGCTAGGGATGGCGTCGCAAGGGCGATTGTTGCAGGAGCGGGCGCAAGAAACCAGCGTACTTCGCGCCGCCCCCGGGGCAAAATGAAAGCCCGTGCCAGTTCAGGGATGCCAGCCTCTCGTCGTGCCCCGGCGGATGAAGCTCGGTGCGCTTGCCGAGGCGTTGCTGGCGGCGTACGGCCCGCAGGGCTGGTGGCCGTTGCTGGCCCACGCGGGCAGCAACCCCACCTTGACCGGCCGGCTGACGGGTTATCATCCTGGCGACTTTACCTTTCCCCGCACCGATCCCCAATGTTTCGAGATCTGCTGCGGGGCGATCCTGACCCAGAACACGGCCTGGACCAACGTCGAGCGCGCGCTCTTCGCCCTCGACCGCCAGGCGTTGCTCGCCCCCGGAGCCGTCCTGGCCGCGTCGGACAGGACCCTGGAGGCGGCCATCCGGTCGTCGGGCTACTTCCGCGCCAAGGCCAGGAAGTTGCGAGCCTTTTCGGAGTTCTACCTGGCTCTGGGCAGGAGGACGCCGTCGCGCGAGGAGTTGCTCGCGGTGTGGGGCATCGGCCCCGAGACCGCGGATAGCATCCGGCTTTACGCCTACCAGCAGACGGAGATGGTCATCGACGCATACACGATGCGCGTGCTCTGCCGCCACGGCTACTGCCGGCCCCCGCTCGGCTACGCGCGCGCCAAGCGCTACTGCGAGCGGCGCCTGCCGCGTTCGCTGGAAACCTACCAGGAGTTCCACGCCCTCATGGTCGAGCACGCCAAGCGCCTTCGCGTGGCCGGCAGAAAACTACGGCGAAGACCTACTTGAGGATCTTCGCCAGGACGGCATCCAGTTCATCGAGAGAACCGTAGTGGATTTCCAGGCGACCGCTCTTGGGGCTCGACTGCACCAGTTTCACGCGGGCGGCGAGCGCTTGTTCGAGGCGGTGTACCAGATCGCGGGCGGCGGGCGAAACCTGCGGCGGGGCAGGGCGGCTGTCGTTGGTGCGCTCCCGTTTGACCAGCGACTCGACCTGCCGCACCGACAGGTTGCGACTCGCCGCCTGGCGCGCGAGCCGATCGATGGCCTGATCGCTCTCGAGCCCGAGCAAGGCGCGGGCATGGCCCATGTTGAGACGGCCCTCGCGGACCATGGCGCGCACCGCAGGCGGCAGCTTGAGCAGGCGCAAGGCGTTGGCCACCGTGCTGCGATCCTTGCCCACGCGCAAGGCGAGCGACTCCTGGGTGTGGCCGTGCTCGGCGACCATGTACTGGAAGGCCTCGGCCTCCTCGATGGGGTTCAGATCCTCGCGCTGGAGGTTCTCCACGAGCGTCATCTCGAAGGCTTGTGATTCGGACGCCTCGCGCACCACGGCCGGAACCTGATGCAGGCCCGCGCGCTGGGCGGCACGCCAGCGGCGCTCCCCGGCGATCAGTTCGAAGCCGCCATTGTCGCGGTTGCGCACGACTAGGGGCTGGATGATGCCCTGGCTGCGGATGGTTTCGGCCAGCTCGTCCAGCCGGCTGTCGTCGAAGTGCTTGCGCGGCTGCCGGGCAAAAGGATGGATGCTTTCGATGTCGAGCAGGCGCAAACCGCTGCCGCCCGCCGCGCGCGGGTTCGCATCGCCTTTGCCCTCGGCGGCGCTCGGGATGAGCGCGGCCAGGCCGCGGCCCAACGCCTGGCGCTTGCCGCCCGGGTTCACTTGCCACCTCGACCTTCACGCGCGTGGCGGGCGATGAATTCCCGCGCCGCCTGCATGTAGCTCTTGGCGCCCTTGGAGGCCACGTCGTAGAGCAGGATGGGCTTGCCGAACGAGGGCGCCTCGGACAGACGCACGTTGCGCGGGATGGGGGTGGCGTAGACCTTGTCGCCGAAATGGTTGCGGACTTCGTTCGCGACCTGCTCGGTCAGGTTCTGGCGGGTGTCCACCATGCACAGCAGAATGCCCTCGATGTCGAGGCCCGGGTTGAGCGAGCGCCCGACCAGCCCCACCGTGGCGCGCAGGTCGGACAGACCCTCGAGCGCGTAGTACTCGCACTGCAAGGGCACTAGCACGCCGTCGGCCGCGCACAGGGCATTCAAGGTAAGCAGGCCCAGCGACGGTGGGGTGTCGATGATGATGAAGTCGTAGTCGGGCGCGGCCAGACGCAGGGGATCGCGCAGCTTGGTTTCGCGCCCGGGCAGCGCAACCAGCTCGATCTCGGCGCCCGCCAGATCCTGGCCCGAGGGCACGAGCTTGAGGAAAGGCAGCTCGGTGGCGCGCGTGACGTCGGCGATGCGCGTGCGTCCGATGAGCACGTCGTAGACGCTGCCGCCGTCGCCCCCCGCCACCTGGCGCGCGTGGCCCAGCCCGGAAGTCGCGTTGCCCTGTGGATCCATGTCCACGAGCAAGATGCGCTTCTCGGCGACGGCCAAGGAGGCCGCCAAGTTGACGGCGGTGGTCGTCTTGCCGACGCCGCCCTTCTGGTTCGCTACCGCGATGACCCGGCCCATGAGTGTCGTCGCCCCGGCTTCGGGGTGCCCCCTCCTAACACCAACGTCGGTCCCTTTTCAACTCCCGCGGTCGTGGCCGTGGTCGTGGCCGTGAGCGTGGCCGAGGAAACAAGAAACCGCAGAAAATTTGACGACACTTCCAGACGTTGTACTACGTATACCTACATGTAGCGTGTTTCCCTGCAACCAAGGAGAACCAAGACATGAGGAACAACGACCAGAGAATCTATCGGACCTTCGAGGAGTTCGAACGTGAAGAGCTGCGCAGGGCGGATGGATTCAGCAGTTACATGGACGACATGCTCGGTGAGATGTTCGCCGAGGAGCTCGACTTCGACTTCAAGTCGTCGCGCAAGGCCGCTGACGACGACGACGAATAGGTCGCCGATCCAGCGAGGCTTCCCATTCTGTCTCGCTCCCGTTTCCGGTCCTGCCGTCGCTCAGCAGCGTCGAAACCCAATAGCAGCCGGGAACGGAAACGGGAGGGACGCAGAACGTTCACCACCGATCAGGTATCAACAGCGTAGGCGGAGACGGGCTTTGCCCGTCGGAGCCAGAGCGCGGGAGGGCATGGGAACCCTTTGAGGGTTCCCAT
>JADGRD010000523.1 GCA_017881285.1 Pseudomonadota bacterium
GGCCAGCGAGGCGCGATCGGCCTGCCGATGCGGTTCCGCGAGCAGGGCGAAACCGGTCACGTCGTGGAACATGCGGTTGAGCGAGCGCGAGTAGCAACCATCGGTGTTGGGGTTGGCGCCGACCAGGGCGGTCAAGCCACCGTGGCTGTCGGTGAAGAAGGTTTCGCCGTAGCGCAGGCGGTTGCGCACGGCCCACGGGGATAGCATGAGCAGCGCGACGGCGCAGGCGACCGCGGCGGACAGAAGCGACTGCCGCCAGGGTTTGCCATGGGCCCGGAAGACCAGGGCCGCGAGCGCGGCGAGCGGCACCACGATGGCGCGGATGTAGGCTGCGAAGCCGGTGAATACGCCGAAGAGGATCGCGGCCAGCAACGGTCGCCGTTCCGCGAATCTGAGCAGGAAATAGGCGGCGACGACCACGAGCACGGCGGCTGGCATGTCGGTGCCGGTCACGCTGGCGACGGCGATGCCGGCCGGCCAGAAGGCGTAGAGCAAGCCGGCGCCGATGGCGACGCGACGCGAGCCGCCCGCGATCCGCCGGGCGATGCCGATCACGGCGCCGGCGCCCAGGCCGCCTAACACCGCGCCCACGAGCTTGGTCGCGAGCCAGCCGCCGCCTAGCGCCTGCACCGGGGCGATGAGAAAGATGTAGCCCGGCATGTACACGTACTCCGGGTCGAAACTGCCGTGCTCGACCAGGTGCGCGGCCGCCTCGACGTACATGGCGAAGTCGCCCACCGGCTTGGTGGGAACGGCAAGCACCCACGCGACCCGCAGGGCGACCGCCAGCGCGACGACGAGGAAGGACATCAAGTGCAACTATTACACCCAACACCCGCCGCCCGTGCGGGCGCGTGATGGAAGGCTTCAGGCTTCAGGCGTGTCCCGTGCGGCGGCGCAGGGTCCACTCGGCGGCGAGCAGCCCGAGGGCGAGCAAGAGCACGAGCGGGTTCGACCAGATCTCGACGGTGCGCAGGCTGCCCACCCGCACCTTGCGGGGCGGCCGCACGGACGGACGGCCGAGCGATCCGTCGCGGAACTCGCCGCCGCTCGCGGACGCGATCTCGCGCAGCACTTGGTCGCGCGCGACCACGTCGTCGAGCTCGTGTCCCTCGGGCCGAATCACGAAGGTGGTCTCCGCGTCGACGGCCCGGCCGTCCAGGGTGGCCCGGCCGGCCAGGCGGTAGGCGCCGGGATCGAGGCCTTCGAGCTCGGCGTGCGCCTCGCCGTCGCTGCCCGTCGTGACTCTGAGCGCGCGCAGGGGGTTCGCGCCGGCCGCGGAATCGGCTGGCCGTAGTTCGAGGGCGACCTCGATGGCCGGGGCCGGGCTGAAGTCGGAGCGCAAGGTGCGGGTGCGCAGCGCCACCGACTGCCCGCGCCGGTACTCGACCTTGTCCAGATCCAGGTGCAGCAAGGCCAGCGTCGGATCGCGCACCAGCCAGCGGATGGCCCCTTCCCAAAAACGTTGGAAGGCGTGGCCATCGTCGCCCGCGCCGGCCGCCCCGAACCCCCAGGTCCACGCGCTGTCGGTGAGCAGCGCCAGGCTGCGTCCCTGGCCGACCTCGGCGGTGGCCAGGACCGGCGCGGGCTTGCCGTCCTTGCTCTTCTGCGTGGGGTGCACGAGCAGGGCGCGCGCCCCCGGCCGCAGCCCGGCCACGCGATTGATGCCCACCAGCGGCGGTAGGCCCGCCCAGCGCGCTTCGTTGGCTTTCTCGTCGAGGCTGAGCGCGGTCACCGGGTGGGTGCGTCCCTCGGCGGTCAGGCGGGGCCGGAAACTGTCGGTGGTCCACGCGCCGGGACCGTCGCTGGGAATGCCACCGAGATCGACGGGCAGCACCCCCTGCAGCTCGCTTTCGCCGTAGAGGCCGCTGGCGAACGAGAGATCGCCGCCCACCATGGCCAGCGCGCCGCCCGCCTCGAGGTAGGCGCGCACGCCGGGCAGGTAGGGCTCGACCCAGTAGGGCTTGAAGTTGAAGTTGTCGAAGATGAGCAGGTCGAACGACCTGAGCTGCTCGTCGAAGATCTCCTTGTAGGGAAAGGGAATCAGCGACATCTCGCCGGTGCCGAGCGGCATCTCGTCGGTGTCGGTGCGCAGAATGAAGAACGACACCAGATCCACGTTGGGGTCCAGGCGCAGCATCGAGCGCAAGAAGCGCTCGTTCCACGTGGGCCGGCCACAGACGTGCAGGACGCGCACGCGGTCGCGGATGACCTTCAAGGTGAAGACCTGGCTGTTGTTGGTGTCGAGCGCCTCGCCGGCCAGCACCGGCGTCTTGATCTCGAAGACGTGGTTGCCGGGATGGTCGGGCGTGAATTCGAAGACGACCTTCTCCTGCGCCGATTCCTCGCGCAGGAGCACCGCCTTGGCGGCGATGAGCCGGCCGTCGCGCAAGAGCGACACCTCGACCACGCGGCCCCCGAGCCCGCTGTGACGGAGGATGGCTTCCAGCTTCACCTCGGTGCGGACGAAGGCGAAGTCGTCGGCGAGCACGGCGGCGACCGACAGATCGCGCAGCTCGGACTCGCCGACCAGGACCGTGTGCACGGGCGCGGCGAGCGCTTCCAGCGTCTTGCGCGTGTCGGCGTCGAGGGGACCGCGGCCGATACGCCCGGTGTCGATACCGTCGGAAACGAGGACGACGCCGCCCAGGTCGCGGCCGGCGAAGCGGGTGCGCAGCTCGGAGAGGGCCTCGCCGATGCGCGTGGCCTCGGCCCGGGGCGCGGGCAAGCCCGCGCGCGTGGCCGGTTCGAGAACCTCGCCGAATCCGTAGAACTCGAGCTTGTGGCCGCTGCCTTCCCACCCGGTGAAGGTCTCCGCCGCCTTGGCCAGCAGGGCGGTGGCCCGCTCGGCGCGCGTCGGGCCGCGGTCGGGCGGCGCCACGCTCATCGACCGCGAGGTATCCACCAGCACCGCGACGTAGTTGGGCACCACGCTCACCTGTCCCAATTCGAGCCGGGGCTCGACGACCACGAGCAGGCAGGCCGCGACCGCCAGCACGCGCAGGCCGAGCAAGGCCAGGGCGCGGCCGCGCCGGCGCTCGCGCCACAGGGAAAACGCCGAGATGGCGACGGCCAGCAGGGCGGCCAGCAGCAAGAGCAGGAGGGTCCCGCGCGGAAGCTGCGTGCCGAAGGTCAGGCGCCAGTCGGCGATGAGCGGCAGGCGGTTCACGGGCGCGCCCTCCGCGTGCGCATGATGAAATCGATGTGCGCCTGTTCGGTCTTGTAGTCGAGGCAGAGGGCGTACATCACCAGGTTGATGGCGAAGCGGAAGCTGCGCTCGCGCTGTTCGTCGCCGCCCGGCACCACGTCGTGTTCCCAACGCCCGAACCCGTCGCGCGCCATGGCCCCGCCGAGGTCGTTTTGCGTGTAGATGACGGCCAGGCGGCGGTCGCGCTCGACCGCTTCCAGCGCGGGCGAGGCCAGCACGCGGCCGGCGGCGTCGGGCAGGACGTAGAACGATTTCCACAGCACGTGATCGTCGGGCACGCGTCGGGGCAGATCGCCTGGCAGCACGCGCGCCAGCAGCTGGCGCACGGAGCCGTCGAAGCCGCCGCCGGCGCGGCCCTCCGCCGAATCGATGAACAGGCAGCCGCCAAACGTCAGGTAGCGCCGCAGGCGTACCGTGTCGGCCTCGGAGGGCAGGGTGAAGGCGCGGTCGCCGGAGAGGATGGCGAGCGGATAGCGAAAGAGATCGGGGCTGGCGATGGGCAGCTCGATGGGGTCCGGGACGGTGACCAGGCTGGTCCGGCGCTCCAGCTCCCAGGCCAAGCGGCGCAGGGCGGACGGGCGGGGATCCGGCAGATCGGGCAGGCGCAGGCGCAGCAGGCGGAATTTCGAGAGCTCGCCCAGGGCCAGCGCGTGCCGGGAGGCGAACAGCAGACCGGCGCCGCACAGGCCGGCCAGG
>JADGRD010000524.1 GCA_017881285.1 Pseudomonadota bacterium
GGCCGCCTCCGCCACCGCCAGAGCCGACGGACTGACCGCCGCTGCCCAACACGCCACCCAAACCAGCATCGGCTGCGATGGTGGTGCCTCCAGCGCCAGGCATTGATCCACCCTGGCCGCCAGCCTGGCCGCCGGCATTGTCGCGAGCCTGGCCGCCAGCATTACCGCCGTTGGCAATCACGCCACCTGTTCCTCCGCCCGAGCCAAGCGGCCCTCCCCCGCCAAGTCCGCCGCCCAACCCGCCCGAACTACCCGAGCCAGACTGTCCGCCATTGTCCAGGATGCCGCCCGACGCCGCATCGACCAGTCCACCCGTTCCACCGAAGCCACCGCTGCCGCCTGCTCCCGAGTCTCTGGCTGCACCGCCTTCACCGAGCGCGTCCGACTGGATCCCGCCCGACCCAGTCGCTCCGCCGCTGCCGGTCTGACCGCCCTTGCCGGTCCCGTCCTCGCTCGCTGGAACGTCAGCAAGCTGTCCGCTTCCGTCGACCTTGGAAGGCGAACTCGAAGAGCACGCCACCAAACCGCCCATGAGAATCAACCAAATCCGGCGTCGCGTTCGGTCCATGCCGCTCTATGCTGTTCTGACTGCTTCTGGACTGGCAAGCTCGAATTGCAGCCCCCCGCTTTTTCGCCAGTTCGCAGTGCCTTCCAGCACTCACACCTTCTGCTTCTGCAGGAACACGTGGGCAGCAGCGCGGCTGCCGGGCGTGTGCTTGGTGCAGGTGTAGCCCAGGGCTCGCAGATCGAGTCCCCCCAGCAGGTGCTCGCCTTGCCCGAGCACGACGGGCGAAATGGCGAGGTGAAGCTGGTCGATGAGGCGAGCCTGGAGATACTGCCGGATGGTCGCCACGCCGGCGCGTAGGCAGTTTGAGCGTCCTTTTCCCGTCGCCGCATCGCATTCGACGATCTCCGATAATCAAAGGTTATGTCAACTCGGCCCCTATGCCCGGCAAGGACACCACGGTGAAATGCGACGGCGTGAAGAGCACCTTCCTCACGGTCACGGATCAGCCTGCCTTCTTCATCGACGAGCTGGCCTCGGACCACGGGTGGTGGGTGTACCAGGGAGCCAGCGGCGTCTCGCTTTCCATGGCTGCCGCGTGGTTCAGGGTTCACCTGATGAACGACACCGCGAACCGCAAGTACTTCTACGGCGCGAACTGCACCTTCTGCACCGACAGCCGCGTTCAGGTCGCGCAGAACAGCCTGATGTTGCAGTAGGCGGACATCAAGCCTCGCGTCTGCCTCCGAATCCGATAGGGCGGGCGCCCAGGTGCAGTTGATGCCGAACCCGTCCATGATTTGCTTGCTCTGATCGAGGCGCACGGTCACGCCACCCAGGACCGTAACGCCACCACCGTCCAGCTCGGCACCGTCCATGCCGGAGCTTGCCTCGCCGAGCGCGGCGTCCGGCACGTCGGGAGCGCCGGCATCTACCGCCGTCGTGCCGGCGGCGTCGATGTCCTTCCCGGCCAGCACGTCCTTGAAGAACTGACCTGAATGGGTCGGGGTCAGGGTCTCCCAGTCGGAAAACAGCGGCATCGGCCAGCCGGTGTCGTTGAAGAACACGAAGGGCGTCCACGACATACTCTTGTCTGCCGCGTAGTGGAGAATCTCCCGCGGGTATTGGCGAAGTAGTCTTCGTTCCACTTCCCGATAGCCCGGGCGTCGCTGATCGACGCGAAACCCAGACCCTTGAGCGCGACTTGGTCACCGCTTGCGTCCAGGAGCTTGCCGTTCGAGACTCGCAACCTGCCGCGCGGCGCGCTCCCGATGTCCTTGGTCACCGTCTTCTCCTTGATGCCACCGCAGCCAAGGAGGGGAGCCCCGGTCAGCAGAACCAGGAAGAGACGAATGAACGCGTGTCGCACGGAGAGCCATCCTTTTCCGTGGCCTGACATCCTCACTTGCATCCGCAAACGCCGGACCACGTGCATCGGAGCTTACCCCCGCCGAACCGGCCCGGTCTACACACGCCGGCGACCGGAGAAGAACGCCCTCCAGCCTGCTACTCCCCTCCTACTGTCTCAGCGGATCCTGTCCAGAACGCGCGGGGGGATGTCTTTGGCCTCCCCGCCGGACAGCTCGTGGTAGCGACGGTACTGCTCGCGCGCCTCGGCCTTCTTGCCCTGGCCCCAGAGCACGTCCGCCAGATTGAGGTAGGCCACCGCGCGCTTCGGATCCAGGGCGAGCACCGAGCGAAGAAGAGACGCAGCCTTTGCGCCGTTCCCCTTGGTCTTGGTGGCCAGGATGAAGGCGTAATCGTTGAGAGCGGCCGCGGCACTCGGATCATCGACCTGCAACAATACTTCGAACATGGGCGGCACCGACTCGAGCGCCGGTTCTTCCACGTATGTCTCACTCACCTGGCAGATGCCGTAACCGAGCAGGCGCAAGGCCCGGAACGTGTCGGTCTTGTAGACGGCCAGGGCTGCCTGGTGGGCCAGCGCAAGGATCCGCGCCCGCGCGACTTTGTCGAGCAGCTCCTCTCCGTGCCTCACCTGATCCTGGAAGGCCAGGTCCAGGCCCATCAGGCCTTCGGCGTCGCCGGCCGCCAGCAGCCGCTTGAGCTCGCCTTCCAGCCAGGCCTTCTGCCACGGCTCAGGCGGCGGCGTCAGCGCACCCTCATCGAGGGCTCTATCCTCGTTGAACGAGAAGCTCTTGGCCTTGGTGGCGTATTCTTCACCCTGCCAGGTGAAGACGGCTCGGCGCGACCTTGGCCCTGCCTCGAACTCGTGCACAAGCAAGTTGAAGAAACCGTCGGTCGCCTTCGTCGATACCTCCCAATCCAGGTGCCACTCCTCCTCGGAGTGGTCGCGCGTTCCGTCCTCGTGCCAGTCCCCGCCGTACATGGCCCAGTAGTGCGAGACCCCGTTGAACACGGGCAGCATGCCGCCGTAGCGCAAGAGAAAGAGGTGGTCGACGGTGACATCGGCGCCGCCGCCGCCATAGGGGATCGAGAAGCGGTGGCTGACCACGAAGGCTTGCTTGCCAGGCCCGATCCGGATCGGTCCCCTTCCCAGGCCGTAGTGGTGAACGGTGTATTCCCGGGCCTGCAGAAAGCCGCCCATCGGACGCGCGAGCAAGGCGGGTCGAGCCGGCGGCGGAGGCAGGAAGGCCAGTGCCAACCAAAGGGAAGGAACGGGGCCCGCTCCCCCGCCGGCGGGAGCCTTTTCGATCCGATCGCAGTCATCTAGGGCCAGGAGCGCGAGCCAGGTGTTCGCCGCGCCTTCCCAGGGCTGCACTTCGAAACTCGTAACCTCCTCGCCTGGCTTGAGCCCTTCGGGCTTCATCATCCGGAGCAGCGCCAAGGCACTCTCCTTCGGAATGGCGGTGACCCGGTTGACCGCGGCGTCCCAGCCAGGCGCGGGGGCGGGCGCGGCACTGACCGCAGGCGGGGGCGCCGCCAGCACCGGGGCGGCGAAAGAAACCGGGGACAAGACGGAGATGAGAAGCCAGGTCAGGAACAGCGATCGCGCACGCGGGGTGATCATGGTCGAGAGCCTTTTCACAGTCAGCCGAGGATCCTCCCGCCCAACTCGCACCGAGCGGAGAGACCGTCTGCTTTAGAGCGAGGCCAACGACTGTCACCGTGGCCTCCCCCAAACGTGATAGCATGGGCTTTATCAAAGGGGGCGCCATGCGAAACATCTCGCGCTATTTGCTCGGTATCGTCACCTGTGTGATCCCGGTCTTCATCGCCGCCTGCTACGGCATGGCCTACACCTTCTCGCAGCGAGGACGCGTCATCGACGCCAACCGCAAGACCGGCGTCGCCGGGCTGCGCGTCCAGTGCATGAACGAAGTCAAGGGCGTCACCGACATGACCCACACCACGTCGGACGGCTCCTTCGCACTTTACGCCCGCTCCCCCGCCGCTTGCCGGACGGT
>JADGRD010000525.1 GCA_017881285.1 Pseudomonadota bacterium
GCGAGAACACCACGCCGGTGTTTGAGTGGATTCATTGGCATTCCATGGTGACCGGCCCGCTCGACTCACGGGCACAGCTAGACTAAAGCACGCTCTAGCCCTTCACACAATTGCGGCCGGAGGCCTTGGCTTCATAGAGCCGCTCGTCCGAGCGCTTGACGAGCGCCGCCGCGGCCGGTTCCTCGAGGTCGAGCGTGGCCACGCCCATCGAAATGGTGACCGGGATCTTGGTGCCTTCGAAGATGAAATCGGTGGTCTCGACGATGCGGCGGATCTTCTCGGCGAACTGGTGGCCGTTGTGGCCATCGATCTCGGGCAGGATGATGGCGAATTCCTCGCCCCCGTAGCGCGCGAAGATGTCCTCGGTGCGGATCCTGGTCTTGATGGTATGGGCCAGGGTCTTGAGCACGGCGTCGCCGGCCAGGTGGCCGTGGGTGTCGTTGACCTCTTTGAAATGGTCGAGGTCGAACATGACCAGCGACAGCTCGCGCCGGTAGCGGCTGGCCCGCGCGATCTCCCGGTCGAGCGCCTCGACAAAGTAACGCTTGTTGAAGATCTGCGTCAGCCCGTCGACGGTGGTCAGGCGATAGATTTCCTCGTGGTAGGCGCGCTCGATGTTCCCGCCGGACAGGAACTTGAAGATGGTGCGCCCGATCTTGATGAAATCGCCGTCGACCAGGGTGCGCTCCTCGACCAGCTCGTCGTTGCCGTAGGTGCCGTTGGTCGAGCCCAGGTCGCGGATCTTCACCGAGCGCCCGGCATTGGTAATCTTGGAATGCGCGCGCGACACTGATTCCTGGTCGATCTGGATGTCGCACTTGTTCGAGCGGCCCAGGGTCACCGCGGGGCTCTCCAGGCTGTACTTCCGCCCCAGCTCGTTGCCGTAGATGACGACCAGGCAGGCTTCCTTGGTGGGCTGCTGGCCGGCGATCCGGTTGATGCTCGTGACGACGGTCTTGGACCGGACGCGGTCCATGTCAGGCGTGGTGTCGTCGCGTCTAGGGGGTGTTCGTGCCAAAGCGCTTCATTCAGGGTAGGGCAGGACGCGTCCAAGGTAAAGGTGGAGGATTATTTGACACATACACCTACATGTAAGACTTTGTAGACATGCTGTCTCCGCGTTGCGCTGCACGGTCATCGTTCAGGTTCCTCTCCACGGTGCTGGCGGTTTCGCTTTCCCCAAGTCCAGCGCAGGCACAGGAAGGGCAATGGCAATCCGCCAACCGGCGCATGGTCGCACTGGACACAACGACCCTGCGCGGCTCGCGCTTCATGGCGGATCTGGAAGGCGGGGGACTCGCCCAGCTCACGCTCAATCCAGCGCTACAGAGATCGGTCGAAGAAGTGCTTGCGTCCCACCACCTGCCCTTCGCCGCGGCCGCGGTGGTTTCCGTTCCGGATGGGAAGGTGCTGGTCCTCGCCGGTTCCTCGAAGGCCGATCCGTCCCTCGACGCCGCCACCTTGGCCCTGCGTCCCTGGGCGCCGGCGGCCTCGATCTTCAAGGTCGTGGCGGCCTCGGCGTTGTTGCAAGAAGGTCATGTCGAGCCGATCACGCGTGTCTGCTACCACGGCGGCGTTTCCTCGGTCCTGCGCGACAACCTCGTCGACCTGCCCGCCCTCGACCGGTCCTGCGCCAGCCTGGGCTACGGCATCGGCAAATCGCAGAACGCCATCATCGCCAAGCTGGCCGTCCGCAACTTGCGCCCCGAGCAACTCGAACACATCGCGACCGCGTTCGGCTTCGGACGGACGCTCGATTTCGACGCTGAGATGGAGCCCTCGGAGGTCGATATCCCGCGCGATCCACTGGAATTCGGCCGGGCCGCGGCCGGTTTCTGGCACAGCTCGCTGTCCGTCCTCCATGGCGCCATGCTGGCCGCCACCATCGCCAACCGGGGAGAAATGCCCGCCGCCCACATCGTCGAAAGAGCGGTCGACCCACAGGGCGCCACCATCACGCTGCCCAAGCTCCCCTCGCACCGCGTGCTCGATCCCGCCGTGGCCGAACAGGTCGGCGAGATGATGCGGCTGACAACGACCATGGGCACCGCTCGCCACAGCTTCCGCGATCGCAAGGGCCATCCCTACCTGCCCATTGAGGTCGCGGGCAAGACCGGCACCCTCTTCTACCGCGGCCGCCCGCAAGACCCCGCCCTGCCCAGCATGGTGGCCCTGCCCGAGGACGGCCAGCTTGGCTATAGCTGGTTCGTGGGCTTTGCCCCCGCCGACCGGCCCAAGATCGCCTTCGCCGTTCTCCTCGGCAACTCGACCACCTGGCCGCTCAAGGCCCACGCCGTGGCCCGCCAACTGGTCGCCGAATACCTCGCCGCCGAAGGCGGAGCCAAGCACGGGCGGCTACTGGCGCGGAGATAGGAACTGGAAGACTCGCATGTTCGCGCCCGCGTTCGGCATCGTCGAGGATCCCGCCACCGGCTCCGCCGCCGGACCGCTCGCGGTACACCTTGCGCGGCATGGCCGGATCGCCTTCGGCAGCACGATCGAGATCGAGCAAGGTGCCGAGGTCGCCCGCCCCTCACGACTCTTCGCACGCGTCGAGGGCTCCGCGGCGCACCTCACGCGAGTCGAGGTCGGGGGCGCGGCGGTGATCGTCGCGCGCGGGGAATTCCGCATCTGAACACCCGCCAGCGACGAAATTTCAAGCAAGTGCCCGGCAGCTGACTTCCGGGAACTCCTAGTTCACGACCCGAAGCACGGCGACTTGCACGTCGGCGATGTACCAATCCATGCAGGTCGTCGTCGACGACAGTTGTTTGGACACGCCGCCGTGGACGATGCGGTAGCCGCCGATACTGTCGTTCCGCAGGGCACGCGCCTCCAGCCGCTGGTGTCCTTGACTTCGAGATCGTAGCCAGACCAATCGCCGCATGTGCCGTGCTGCAGACAAATGGCGGCTCCCGGGCGGAAGGTGAGCGGCACGTCGCCCAAATCAGTAACCACGCCCCCGGTGCCGACGTACACATCCACGGCCTGCCCGAAGTTCAATGGATCAGGGCCACTTTCCGCGCCGAACTGATACAATGCCAATGCCCGAGCGAATGCGAAGGAAGCCATGTCGCTGCTCTATGAGTGGTTAGAAAATGCCGTGCGCGGCCGAACCGCCGGCGGTGGTTCGGGACACGCCGTCGTCTACCACGACACCTACCTGTCCTGGCGCGGGCTACTGCATCGGGTGGAGCGGCGGTCGCGCGAGCTGGCGGGCATGGGCATCCAGGCCGGCGATTGGGTCGGACTCATGCTCGGCAACGACCCTGAGTTCGTCGTGCTCGCGGTTGCGCTCTCCAAGCTCGATGCCGTTGCCGTGCCCATCGATCCGACCACGGGCGGCCGCGATCTCGATATGGCGCTCGCAGCGGTTCCCCTGCGCGCCATCGTCACCCGCCCCAACGCCATCGATCCCCTGGCGGCGCCGGCCGGGACCCTGCGCATGGGCGGCCAGACGCCGCTGCCGCGGATCGCGGCGGAGGGCCGGCACCGCATCTCGGGCACTCTGCTTACCTGCTCGCTCTATCCGTGGACGCGTCCCCACCTCAACGGTGGCGACGCGCCGGCGGTCGTGCTCTTCACCCTGGACGCGGGTGGGGATGCCAAGGCCGTCGTCCGCCACGCGGCTCACCTGCGCGGCATCGCGGCCAGCCTCGGCGCCGGCTTGAACCTCGGGACGGGTTCGAACGTGCTGGCCGCCGCGCCGCTCTTCGATTGCCAGGGCTTCGATTTCGGGCTGCTGGCCGCCCTGCCCCACGGCGCCACCCTCTTTCTCGACGACGGCACCGCCGGGCCGCGACTGGCGAAGACCCTCGCCGACCAAGCCATCGACCTCTACGCGGCCACCCCGCGCGAGTTCGCGGCCCTCGCCCGCGCCA
>JADGRD010000526.1 GCA_017881285.1 Pseudomonadota bacterium
CCGCCGGGAACGAGCCGGACAGCTGCGGTATCAACAGCACGACCTCCTACTCAGCTGCGCAATTGGCCGCATGGATCGACGTCCTCGGCCCTGCCATGGTAGCCATCAATGTGAAGATCATGGCGCCCGAGACGATGAATTGGTACGGGTTCCCGAGCTACTTCAACGCAATCAAGAATGACGCTACTGCCTATAGCTACGTCAACATATTTGCAGGCCACCGATACGGTTTGGGGCCGGACAGCAAGAACGCCGATGTCGTTGCCGCCAACAAGGCAATTGCGGCAGATACCTCGAAGGAATATTGGCAGACCGAGGTCGACACGGGAACTGCCAGCGGCGACTCGAGCGGCGATGGTATCGCGAGCGCACTCTTGATGGCCAAGCAAATGCACGCTGATCTCACTGTGGCCAACCTCAACGCGTGGCACCTCTGGTGGCTGTACAACGCCAGCGGTAACGGCGGCTTCCTCTACGACACGACCAACAATGTGTGGGCCAAGCGCCTCTGGGTCCTGGGCAACTACGCGCGCTTCGTGCGGCCTGGCTACATGCGGGTTTCCACCTCCGGAACCGTACCGTCGGGGGTCCTGGTGACGGCCTACCAGAACCCGGCGGATGGAACCCTGGTCGTGGTGGCCACCAACAACAACACCTCGGCCACCCCGCTCTCGCTCTACGTTTCCGGCGTCGTCCCTTGCAGCATCACGCCGTGGGTGACGTCGGCCACCGACAGCCTCGCTTCCAAGAGCGCCATCACGGTCAGCAACGCTCGTTTCAGCGCGTCGCTCGATGCCCAGAGCGTCACGACATTTGTGGGCACGCCGTAGGTAGCGAACGTTGAGCATCTCCCCAGGTTAAGGTTCTGGGACTGACCTGAAGTGCCCTCGCGACTTGAGTGCGGTGGGTATCTGCCGGCTGAGGCGCGTCCCGAAAACCTCAGTCGTTGCCAGCCCTTTGCCTTGGCGCACGCCTCGTGAGCCGTCTTGCCTGTCTGGCGGCTCTAGGTAGGAGATAGCGAAGGGCAACTGGAGAATTGAACGTGGCAGCTTTAGCAGCTCAATGTGACGACCGCCCAAGCCGTTGCGCTGGTCATCGATTCCGTAAAAATCTCGGGGGAACCATGTGCAATGCAGGGAGACATCGCAGAAGCAGTCGGCGGCAGATATCAGTGGTGTTGACCGCCCTTGTCAGTTTGAGCCTTCTTGCTTGCAGTGGCAGCTCCGGAAATCGATCGGGGACTGGGGGCCAAGCCGCAGCAGGGGGATCGAGCAACAATGGCGGAGCGCCCACGACAGGCAATGGCGGGCAGGCTTCGGGCGGAGCAGGGGTGGGTGGCGGAGCCGGAGCAGGAGGAAGGGGCGGCTCTGTTGCCTCAGGAGGACAGGCGGGAACCGCGGCAGGCGGCAGCCGGACCGGCGGTCAAGGTGGAACCAACCCACAGGGCGGCAGGGGCGGAACCGAAAGTGGAGGCGCTACGGGTCAAGGTGGCGGTGGCGGAACGACCGGAATTCAGTCTGGAACCGGCGGGCAGCCGAGCAACGGCGGGGCAACCGGTACCGGCGGAGGAACCACCACGGGGCCGCGCGCGATGCAGAACTTCAACCAGGCTTGGAAGTTCAAACGATCCGATGTCACGGGCGCGGAGGCGACCACTTTCGACGATTCCTCCTGGAGCCCCGTCGGCCTGCCGCATTCGTTCGGTCTGCCCTACTTCGCGTCGACGACATTCTACGTCGGCTACGGCTGGTACAGGAAACACTTCACCGTTCCGTCGTCCTGGTCGGGCAAGAGCGTATACCTCGAGTTCCAAGCGGCGTTCGATCAAGCGCAGATCTACGTCAATGGCAAGCAGGTCGGCCAACATATCGGCGGCTACAACGGATTCTCGATCGACATTACCTCCGCTATCACGACCGGCGACAACATCGTGGCGGTTCGCTTGAACAACAAGTGGAATGCGCAAATCCCGCCGCTGACGGGCGATCACACCTTCCAGGGCGGCCTGTATCGCGATGTGAATGTCGTCGTCACCGACCCGCTGCACGTCACCTGGTACGGCACCTGGGTCACGACGCCCACTCTGGCGACGAATTCGGGCTCGTCCAGCACCGTGGAGATCAAGACGGAAGTGCAGAACGGCCGCTCGGCCGCCGTCAACGCCACGCTGAAGACCGACATCGTGGACAGTAGCGGCAAAGTGGTTACCACCGTTTCGTCTCAGCAGCAGCTCGCCGCGGGCGCGACGGTGACGTTCGACCAGACAACGCCCGCTATCAGCAGCCCCTCGCTATGGCACCCCGACCATCCGACGATGTACCAGGCGGTTTCTTACCTTTCCGACGCCACGGGCACCGCGGACACCTTCACGACGCCGTTCGGGTTCCGCTGGTTCAGTTGGTCGGGGTCGCAAGGCTTCTCTCTGAACGGCTCGCATTACTGGATCCAAGGCGGGAACGTCCATCAGGACCACGCGGGCTGGGGTGACGGCGTGACCGACTCGGCTCTCTACCGCGACGTCAAGATGGTCAAGGACGCGGGGATGAACTTCATCCGCGGCTCGCACTATCCCAAAGCGCCGGCTTTTGCAGACGCCTGCGACCAGCTCGGCATCCTGTTCTGGTCGGAGAACTGCTTTTGGGGCGGCTTCGGCGGTGGAGGGGGGTGGCCCTACAATGGCGCCTACCCGAGCACCTCCGCCGACTACGACACGTTCGATGCCAACGTTCTCGCGAGCCTGACGGACATGATCCGCATCCATCGCAATCACCCGAGCATCATCGTGTGGAGCATGGGCAACGAGGACTTCTTCAACGGCGGCCCCGCGGACAGGGTCATCGCGCTGCTCAAAAAAGCGGTCGCCCTGACCCACCAACTCGATCCCGCGCCGACGGGACGGCCCGCGGCCATCGGCGGCGCGCAATCGTCTATTGGCGGAACGGCACCGGCCACGCTTGGCGACGTGGCCGGCTTCAACGGCGACGGCATTGGCCAGGGCGTGCCATCCACCGACCCCGGCATGCCCAATCTGGTGTCGGAATACGGCAGCGTGTCCTCGACTCGACCGGGCAGCTACGATCCCGGCTGGGCCAACTTGCCGGTGGCGAACGGTATGCCCAACCAATACGCGTGGCGCTCCGGAGTGGCCAAATGGTGCGTGTTCGATCACGGCACCCAAGCCGACGCCTCGTACGGGATCATGGGTATCGTCGACTACTTCCGTATTCCGAAGCGTTCATACCACTGGTATCGCAACGCGTACGCGAAGGTGGCGCAGCCGACCTGGCCGACCTCGGGCACGCCGGCGGGGTTGAAGCTCACCGCCAGCACGACGACGCTCTCCGCGGTGGACGGCACGCAGGACGCGTGGCTGCTGGTCACCGTCGTGGACTCGAGCGGCAAGGCGATCAGCAACAATGTCACGGTGACGCTCACAGTAACCTCCGGGCCGGGCGAGTTCCCGACCGGGCCGAGCATCACGTTTACTCCGCCGGGCAGCGGTGCCGCATCCGACATCGCGATCCTCGACGGGCAGGCCGCGATTGACTTCCGCACCTACTATTCGGGCACGAGCGTCATCACGGCGACTTCGACTGGATTGACCAGCGCTAGCGTGACGATCACGTCACAAGGGAGCCCAGCGTACGTACCCGGCCAGACTCCGCCCACGCCCGCGCGGCCCTATACGCGTTAGGGCGGTTAACACGTTTCGTGGCGCTTCTTAGATAACACGGGCGATATGGAGTCCGCGCGTCGGTGGTTCTTGAGCCAGCCGGCTCTCGGCGGCGCGACCGCGCACAGATTCTTCCTTCGTAGCTTCTTCGTTTTTCGGGTAACCGCGTGGGCCGCTGCAACTTGGTTGTCTGGGAAACCAA
>JADGRD010000527.1 GCA_017881285.1 Pseudomonadota bacterium
GCCAGCCACATAAAACTGGAGCGCTACGACTTCGAGTTCGCGACCGCGCCCCTCGTCGTCCGTATGCGCCAGGCCGAGTTCTACCAGGACCCGGTGGATCCAAACCTCAAGAAGGTGGTGTCGGAATGGAGCTTCAGCCATCCGGTGGACGGACCGTCGTTCGAGAAGAGCATCAAGATGCGCTTCGAGCCCACCAACAAGGAAGAGCGCGGCTTCGATCTCGCGGCGCATGTCACCTACGACAAGTGGAAGGCGCGGGCCTTCGTGCACTCGGACCCCTTCGCCCTGCCACAGAAGGACGCCATCGTCGAGTTGCGCGCCGGGGAGGGCAGCAAGGCCGCGCGCGGCGGCCCCGCGTTCGCCAAGCCGCTCGAACAGAAGATCAGGGTGCCGGGGATGTACAACTTCTTCCGCGTCAGCTCGACGCGGGTCGAGATCGTCGACAATCCACGCCTGGAGCCCGAGCAGATCCTCGTCATGCAACTCTCGGCCGGCGCGACGGAAAAGGAGATCGCCAAGGCCTTCGAGCTGTGGCTCTTGCCGACGCACAATCCGCATGACGACAGCAAAACCAAGGGGGCCTACCGCTGGGGCGATCCGCAGTCGGTCGACCAGGAGGTGCTGGCCAAGGGCAAGCGCCTGAACGTGACGCAGATTCCGGCCGAGAAGGAGTACGCCGCGGACCACAGCTTCCGCTTCCACGCCGATCCCGGCCGCTTCCTCTACGTGCGCTTGAAGAAGGGCGTGCCCGCCTTCGGTGGCTACATCCTGGCCGAGGACCATCAGTCGGTCCTCGAGGTGCCCGCCTTCCCCCGGCAGGTGAAGCTGCTGCACAACGGGTCGCTCTTGGCCCTGAGCGGGAAGCGCAAGGTGTCCGTGTTCGTGCGCGACGTGCCCGGCCTGCGCTTCGAGATCGCGCGCGTGCTGTCCGACCAGATCCACCACGTCTTCGCCTTCAACAGCGGCTCGGTGTCGCAACCGAGCTTGCAGTCCCCCATCACGCAAGAGCACTTGTCGGAAATCGAGGTCGAGACGCGCGCGGTGACCGCCCCGCCGGGCAAGCCGGTGTACGAGGTCCTGGATCTCGCGAAGTACCTCGATCGCGCGGCGGGCGAACGGCGTGGCCTCTTCTTCGTCAAGGTGGAGAGCTGGAACCCCGAGAGCAAGCAGGCCATGGGCGAAACGGACTCGCGCCTGGTCATGGTTTCGGACCTGGGCGTCCTCTCCAAGGAGGCGGCCGACGGCGCGCACGACGTGTTCGTGCAGTCGATCCAGACCGGCAAGCCGGTGGCCGGCGCGCGCGTGCAGGTCATCGGCCGCAACGGCCAGCCGGTGCTCGGCCAGAACACCGACGGGGAAGGGCACGCGCACCTGCCCTCGCTGCGCGACCTGCGCCAGGAAAAGGCGCCCACCATGTTCCAGGTCACGGCGGGGCGCGACTCGTCCTACCTGCCCTACGGTCGCCAGGACCGCCTGCTCGACATGAGCCGCTTCGACGTGGGCGGCGTGACGGAATCCGAACGCAACCAGGGCCTGTCCGCCTACCTCTTCTCCGAGCGTGGCCTCTACCGGCCCGGCGACGCGATCCATGTCGGGGCCTTGGTGCGCCGCCGCGATCTCAATCAGAACCTCGTGGGCCTGCCGCTCGAGCTGGTGGTCAACGACGCGCGTGGCATGGAGGTGAAACGCCAGCGCTTCAAGCTGGGCGCGGCCGGGCTCGAGGAATTCTCCCATCGCACGCGCGAGGAAGCGCCGACCGGTAACTACACGGTGTCGCTCTACACGGTCAAGGACGGGAGCGCGGAGGGGCAGATCGGCAGCACCACCGTCACCGTGCGCGAATTCCTGCCCGACCGGCTGACCATCCACAGCAAGTTCTCCGTCGAGAATCCCGAGGGCTGGGTGACGCCGAAGGATCTGGAAGGCCGCGTGACCCTGGCCAATCTCTTCGGCACCCCCGCGGCCGGCCACCGCATTCGCGCCAAGCTCAGTCTTGCGCCGGGCATGCCCGCGTTCGCCAAGTTGCGCGACTTCCATTTCTACAATCCGCAAAAGCCCATCGACCCCACCGAGCAGGAACTGCCCGACGCCCAGACCGACGACGACGGCCAGGCCAAGATTCCGCTCGGCCTCGAACGTTTCGCGGTTGCCACCTACCGGCTGACCCTGGTGGCCGAGGGCTTCGAGCTCGAAGGTGGGCGTTCCGTGACCGCGGAGGCCAGCACCGTGGTGTCGCCACGGCCGTGGCTGGTCGGCTACAAGGCCGACGGTGACTTGCATTACGTGAACAAGGACGCCGATCGCGAGGTGGACTTGCTCGCGGTCGGGCCCAAGGGCGAAAAGGTCGCCGTCAACAAGCTCCAGGCCGTGGTGCTCGAACGCCGCTACGTCTCGGCGCTGGTGCGCCTGGAGAATGGCACCTTTCGCTACCAATCCGTGCGCAAGGACGTCGAGGTGTCGCGCAAGCCGCTCTCCATCCCGGCGGCCGGCACGCGCAGCAAGCTGCCCACCGACAAGGCCGGCGAGTTCGTGCTCTCGCTACAAACCGCGGGCGGCGAGGTCGTGCAGGAGATCGGCTTCGTGGTCGCCGGTTTCGGCAATCTCGCGCGCTCGCTGGAAAAGAACGCCGAGCTGCAGGTCGCGCTCAAGGCCGGGGACGTGGTGGCGGGCGGCGAGATCGAGATGCAGATCAAGGCGCCCTACACCGGCAACGGCCTGGTCACCATCGAGCGCGACAAGGTCTATGCCTGGAAATGGTTCCACACGGCCGAGACGGCCAGCGTGCAGAAGATCAAGGTGCCCGCAGACCTGGAAGGCGGCGGCTATGTGTCGGTGTCGTTCGTGCGCGACGCGGCCTCCGAAGAGGTGTTCATGAGCCCGCTGAGCTACGCGGTCGTGCCGTTCTCGCTCAGCCGGGGCAAGCGGGCGCTCGACGTCAAGGTCGCGGCCGAGGATCTCGTCAAGCCGGGCACACCGCTGACCATGAAAGTGACCGCGGATCGCAAGGGTCGCGCCCTGGTCTTCGCGGTCGACGAGGGCATCTTGCGCGTGGCCAAGTACCGCACCCCGGATCCGCTGGGGCACTACCTGCAAAAACGTAGCTTGGGCGTGCGTACCTCGCAGATTCTGGATCTGATTCTGCCCGAGTTGGCCAAGTTGCGCGAGGCCGCGGCGACCGGCGGCGACGGCGAGGAGGCGGCGGTGGGCGCGAACCTCAATCCCTTCCGCCGCCGGCGCGACAAGCCCGTGGTCTTCTGGTCGGGCCTCATCGACGTCGGTCCGCAAGCCACGGAGCTGACCTACGAAGTGCCGGACAGCTTCAACGGCACCTTGCGCGTGATGGCCGTGGCCGGTTCCGACCTGGCCATGGGCGCCTTCGATAAGAAGACCATCGTGCGGGGCGACTTCGTCATCAACCCCAACGCGCCGACCTTCGCCGCGCCGGGCGACGAGATCGACGTCTCGGTCGGCCTGGCCAACAACGTGGTGGGCTCGGGCAAGCACGCCAAGCCCAAGTTGAGCCTCGAGACCTCGAAGCACGTCGAGATCATCGGACCGCGCGAGGTCGAGCTGTCCATCGGCGAAATGCGCGAGGGCAGCGCCATCTTCCGCGTGCGCGCGCGGCCCGAGCTCGGCTCGGCCAGCCTGCGCTTCGAGGCGCGCCTCGGCGACAAGCACACACGTCTGACCACGGATCTGAGCGTGCGGCCGGCCTCGCCCTTCGTCACCACGTTGCAGGCGGGCTATCTCAAGAATGGTGACACCACCGCGCCGATCGAGAGGCGGCTTTTCGCCGAGCACCGCACGCTCGACGCCGGCATCGCGCCGGTCCCGCTTTCCCTGCCGCATGGCCTGGCC
>JADGRD010000528.1 GCA_017881285.1 Pseudomonadota bacterium
GGCCCTTTCCGGCCGCATTTCTCGGAGGATGTTTCATGGACACGCTCACGCAACGGACCTCGGCCCATGCGAAGCGAGGTTTGGCAGCGATGGCGATGCTGCTGTTCTTGGGCAACCCCGCCTGCTCGACCGACAAGAGCGGGCTTGTGAGCGGAACGGTAGGGCAGGGCGGCACCGGCGGGGGGAATTCGGGAACCACGGCGGACGCCTCGGTCCAAGGCGAGAGCGGGGGGACCAGCACCGTGGCAAGTGGTGTTGGCGGCATCGGCGGCCTGGCGACCGGGGTGGGAGGAAGCGGTGGTGCGGCGGGTGGAATGACGGGTACGGTGGATGCGCCGGTCGCCGGTGGTGCGGGAGGAAATGGCACGGGCACGAACCCGGGCGGAACGGGAGGCGCTGCCACCGGCGGCGCCGGCGGGACCGTCAGACTCGGTGGGGCGGCGGGAGCCACGGTCACGGGCGGCGCGACGGGCAGGGGCGGGGCGGGGGGAACCGCCACCTCCGGCGGTGGAGGAACGGGAACCGGCGGGACCCTCGCGAACGCGGGTGGTTCGACGAGCACGGGCGGATCGACGAGCACGAGTGGTTCGACGAGCACGGGTGGTTCGACGAGCACGGGTGGCAGTGATGGAGGGACGGACGCCGCGGATAGCGCCCCCGACACCCGACGGGCGGACGTCGCGCCAGACACCGCGGACAGCGCGCCGGTCGCAACCTTCGGTGCCGCCGGCCAGACCTGTTGCGCGGGCAACGCCTGCAACAGCAGGGGATGTTGCGTGAACGGCTTCTGCACGGCCGCCAATTCGGCTTGCCCGATCGGTGGGACTTGCTCGGGCGGTGGCTGCGGCAACTGTGGGAGCAGTGGCGACGATTGCTGCGCGAACTCGACTTGCACGGCGGCCAACACGGTCTGCTCGACCACCAGCTATCCCGCCACCTGCGACTCCTGCGGCGCAACGGGAGAGTCATGCTGCCCCGGCAATCTCTGTCTCGAGGGTGGGTGCTGTGTGCCAGCCGGCACCGGCGGAGGCGCGGCGACCTGCAGGGCCGCCGGGAATACCTGCAGCGCGAATATCACGGGCATCTGTGCGGCGGGCGCGTGCGGAACCTGCGGCGGTCTCGGGAATCCTTGCTGCGGCAACGCGAACAGCCGTTGCACGGCTCCGGGCACCGTGTGTCGGGCCGCGACCGCGGGGGGAACTTCGAGTTGCGTGGCCTGCGGCGCGGCCACGCAGCCATGTTGCGCCAGCCAGACCACGGGCGGGGCCGCGACTTGCTCGCCTGGGAACGTCTGCCAGGCGAATGGCGCCGCCGCGACCGGCACCTGCGCGGCCTGCGGCGGCTCGGGGCAGACCTGTTGCGCGAACAGCACGTGCTCGACGGGCTTCGTGTGCCAACCATCGGTCGTCTACCCATACACGAGCTCCTGCACCGCGTGCGGCGGCGCAGGCCAGACCTGCTGCCCCTCCGGGACCGCATGCACCAACGGCAACTGTCGCCAGGGCACCAACACCTGCCCATGAGCCAGCCTATCCTTCAGCGCGAGCAGTCGAGGCCGAGGTTGCGCTTCTCCAGATCCGGGACGAGGGGCTGGAAGTAGGCCAGCAGGGCGCGTGGGCCGATGTCCTCCCCGGTCGCCTCGCGCATGACCTCGCGCCAGTCGCGGGTGGCGCCGAGGGCGAGGATCTTCTGCAAGAAGCGCCCGGCCTCCTGGCTGCCCGAGTAGTCGCAGTTGCGCACGTCCTGCTTGAGGATCTTGGCGCAGATGTGGTCGTGGAGCTGGAACTTGATGAGGCTGGCGAGCGCGTAGTCGTAGTACTGCGCCGGATCGTCGTTGATGTGGGTCTTGGTGCAGGCATCGCACAGCTCGTCGGCGCGGGCCCGGGGCGCCTGCACGCCCTGGTAGCGCGCGACGTACTGCCACCAACGCGCTTGCCAATCGCCAGGCGGCAGATCGCCTTCGTAGAGGTCGTGCTCGAAGTGGGTCATGGTGCCGGCCGCGAAGGGCAGGAAGACCACCGAATCGAGCGCGGATTGCAGCAGGGTGCCCTCGGCATCCGGCTCTTGCCCCTGGCGGACGATGCCCAGCTTGCGCAGGTAGGGGATCTGCTCGCTGGCCAGCCGTGCGAGATCGCCGACCGCCTCGTGGAAGGCGCGATTGGCGCCCGCGCGCAGGAGGTAAGGCACCTCGGGGCGGGCGTAGGCCAGGTCGTAGTAGATGTGGCCAAGCTCGTGGTGGGCCGTGCCAAACCACTGCGGGTTGGGCTCGACGCTCATGAGCGAGCGCACGTCGCCCTCGCCGTCGATGTGCCAGGCCGAGGCGTGGCTGTTCTTCTTGCGCGGCGAGGTCCGCTCCACCGGATAGAGGTCGGACTTCCGCCAGAAGCTCTCGGGCAGGCGGGCAAAGCCGAGCGAGACGTAGAAGTCCTCGGCGGTGCGCACGATGAATTCGCGAGTCTTGCCCTTGAAGAAGGGATCGAGGCTGGCGCTTTCGACGAGGCCCGGCCACGACTGCGCCCAGCGGTTGCCGAGCCAGTGCGCCGGGAGGAGGCGAGGCACCGCTTGCTTGTAGCGCGCGGCCAGGGTGTGCTTGGTGAAGCAGTGCAGCTGGTCGAAAAGCGGCGCCACCGCGGCAAGCGTGGCGTCCATGAGCGCCGTCATCTCGGGCACGGTCATGCCGTAGTCCGCGACCTCGAGGGCGAAGAACGACGAGTAGCCCATCTCGCGCGCGACCTGGTTGCGCAGGCCTTGCAACTCGGAGAGCCCGGCCTTGAGCTTGCGGCCGATCTCCTTGCTGGCCGTCCACGCCTGCTCGCGCTCCTTCAGGACGCGCGACTTGCGGAGGATGTCGTCGATGTCGTTGGCCGAGACCGGCCGCGCGCAGGCGCCGCCGGGGCCGGGTCGCAGGCAGAAGGTGTAGCCGTCGAGCACCGCGGATTGGCGGGCCTCGGCGTCGATGCGCTTGGCGACCACCTCGGGAAGGGTGGCGGGGCTGTCGGCGGCCGCCAGCAGGAGCTTTTGCAGTTGCCGGACCGAGAGTGGCGCGAGCGCGTCTTCCTGCTTGAGGAGCGCGCGCGTCCTTTCGATGACCAGCTTGGAGCCCGATACCGCGGCCAGGGCCTTCTCGGCCGCCGCGCGTGCCGCCGTGTGCTCCCCTGTCACGTCGGTGGCGGCGGTCCACGCCGCCTGGTTGGCGACGGTGCGCAGGGGTTGCAGGACGCCGGTCACGGTTTCGAGGTACGCGTGTGCCTCGCGTTCCTCGGCCGTGGCTTTCTTGCCCGGTTTGGCCTCGAGGCCAAGGGTAGCGAAGCAGGTGGTGGCGAGCACCGTGAGGGCGATGGCGAGGGGCAGGGGACGCAACATACAGCGAAACTAGCACGGTCCGGGCTTTACGAAGCGTGACGAGGATGGTAAGCCAGCCCTCCATGCTACGGATGATTGTCCCCTGCTCCTGCCTGCCCGGACTGGCGCTCTCCCTCCTCTTCGCGGGAGGGTGTGGCCAGAACGAGGGCGGTCGCTGCCAGATCAACTCGGACTGCGCGAGCGGGCTCGTCTGCTCGGACAACTCGGGCAACGGGAGATGCTTGCCCACTCTGGGAACGACGGGCGGCGCCGACGCCGCCATCGCGAACGACGCGCCCGAGGATCTCGTGTCTGTCGCCGGTCCAGAGGCGGGGCCGCTCGAGGTCGAACCGGTCGAGGTTGAGCCGGTCGCTCCGTCCGTCGACGCCGAAAGCGTCGAGAGCGGCGCCGTCGATTAAGATGGGAACCCTCGAAGGGTTCCCAAACCCTCCCGCGCTCTGGCTACGCCGGGCGTAGCCCGGCTACGCCTACGCGATCGATGG
>JADGRD010000529.1 GCA_017881285.1 Pseudomonadota bacterium
CAATTTCAGCGACGGTGGGAAGAAGAGATGATGCAGCTGTAAGAAATGCACCGGCACCCAGCGCGAATCGACGCTAGGGTTGTCGCGGAGGTCCCGTGATGCCAACCGAGGAGAGCCCGACAACGAAGCCGCCATCCCGACCGTCGGCGCGACGGAAAGACATCGTGCCGTTCAGCAATGGCGTCCTCTATCTGGTTTTCTGTCTCTTGGCGGGCACCGGACTGGCCATGGAGTTCCGGCTCGACGATGCCAGCGCGACCCTGCTGGGCGTGGCCAAGCGCGACTGGGCGCGCGTGCACGCCATCACGGCGCTTAGCGTCCTGTCGCTCGTGGCGTTCCACCTGTGGGTCAACTGGCCATGGCTGCGCTCGGTGCTGGCGCGCCTGCGCTGGCCCACCGTGGTGGTGGTGGCCGTGGGGTTGGGCATGCTGGCGACCTTCCTGCTCGCGCCGGTGCGGTAGTTTGCATACCACCTGCCGGCCGGGAACTTTCGCCCTGCGTGTGTTGTCTTCTATGGCATGTGGGCCCGATCGGCGATCTCCGTGGGCTCCTTGGTGCCGTCGCTTGCGCTGCGAATACGCGAATCGAGCTATGCTCCGGGGGTGCCCCCTGCCGCGATCATCCACCTCGACATGGATGCGTTCTACGCCTCGGTCGAGCAACGCGATTGCCCCGAGCTGCGCGGCAAGCCCGTGATCGTTGGCGGCCACCCGAGGCGGGGCGTGGTCCTGGCCGCCTCCTACGAGGTACGCCCGTTCGGCGT
Organism: Pseudomonadota bacterium; assembly: GCA_017881285.1. Taxonomy (GTDB): domain Bacteria; phylum Myxococcota_A; class Polyangia; order Fen-1088; family Fen-1088; genus Fen-1118. The sequence goes on from JADGRD010000529.1 coordinate 764, forward strand.
GCATTCGGCGATGCCCATGGCGGTCGCCCTGCGCAAGGCGCCGCAAGCCATCGTGGTGCCGCCGCGCATGCAGGCCTACGAAGCCGCCAGCGACCAGATCTTTGCCATTCTCGGCAGCGTCACGCCCCTGGTCGAGCCACTCTCGCTCGATGAGGCATTTCTCGACGTGGGGGGCTCGGCCCGGCTCTTCGGTGCGCCGGTGGACATCGCACGCACCCTGCGTGGACGTATCGCGGCCGAGGTGGAACTGCCCTCATCGGCCGGCATCGCGGCGGTGAAATTCGCGGCCAAGATCGCCTCGGACCTGGCCAAGCCCAACGGCCAGAAAGAAGTGCCCGCGGCCGAGACTCGCGCCTTTCTCGCGCCGCTGCCGGTGGCGCGTCTGTGGGGCGTGGGCCCCAAGACCGAGGCCCTACTCAAAGGGCTCGGCTTGCACAAGGTGGGTGACATCGCGGCCGCGGAGCCCGATTGGCTCGATCACCATGTCCCTGCCGGCCGTGATTTGTGGGAGCTTGCCCATGGCATCGATCCGCGGCCGGTGGTTCCCGACCGCGAGGCCAAGAGCATTGGTGCCGAGGACACCTTCGAGGAGGATCTCGCCGGCGGCGAAGCTCTGTTGCCTCACCTGCATGCCCAGGCCTTGCGCGTGGGCCGCCGCTTGCGCTCGGCCGGGCGCCAGGCGGCCGTGGTGCAACTCAAGCTCAAGCTGGCCGACTTCACCCTGCTCACCCGCCAAACGACTCTGGCCGAGCCGACCGATGACGGGCAGACCATCTATCGCGCGGTCTCCGCGCTGCTCCAAGCGGAAAAGCTTTACGGCAAGGTGCGGCTCACCGGCGTCGCGGCGCACGGCCTGGCCAGCAGCGCCGCGCAGCTTTCGCTGTTTGGCGGCGACCAACGCGCCGGCCGGTTGAACCAGACCCTGGATCGCATCGCCGACAAGTTCGGCGACGGGACAGTGACCACTGCGGACGTGGCCGAGACGCCTCTCCGGCGGCATTAGCCAAAGATGTGGACTTGATCGGGCGGAGCGACGGCAGCGGCAAGGGATTGCTCTTCGCCGCGCTGATGCGCAAGCTGGGGCTGCTCGCTGGCCGCTTGCGGCATCCGTTTCTCGAAGGCGAACCAGTGGCGGTTCTGAGGCCCGGCGAGACCCTGACAGAAATGGCCGATCCTCACCAGGCCAGGGCAGGGAGCTCGGCACAAACCTCCAGAGTGCGCGGGTTTTTCTGGTGGTACGCTATTTGCTCCTAGCCCGGTGGAAACGCGCATGCGTTGGTGGAGATTCGCAGGCTGGGCGCAAACCTAGACAAGTTAAAGAGGAGCTCGATGTCCAAACCGGATGCTGTGAAACTGTGCGCAATGGCGGCCGTGATTGCGTTCGCCGGATGCGAAGGCCGCGCAACCGCCTTGCGGATCACGAACAGGGATGCATCGCCGGATGGTCCGACGACCACGACCTATTTCGTCGAGCTCAATCCGTTACGGCAGCTCGATCTAGTCTTCATGATCGACAACTCGCCATCCATGGCGCCGAAGCAAGCGAAGCTGAGAGAGAATTTTCCCAGGCTGATCGCGGCGCTCAAGAATCCCATCGACGACAGTCTGCCTGATCTGCGCGTAGCCATCATCGACAGCGATCTCGGTACCAACGGCACGTATGCCAACGGAAGCTGCGGGCCGAAAACCCTGGGCACCTCGACGAGTCTCTACGGGGATTTGGGCAAGTTTCAAATGATCGGCGCCAAGGCTTGTGGCCTCACCCGCAGCGATGCCCTTTGGCTGGAATACACGAATGGGCAGCCCGTCAATTTCAGCGGCGAAATCGCTACCGTCTTCGCCTGCCTGGCCGGCAACCTCGGCACGCTCGGGTGCGGGGACGAGCACCAGCTGCAGGCCTTCGAGTTCGCCCTGGTCGCAAAGAATCTCGGCAATGAGGGTCAGCAGAAAATGCTGCGCGCGAAGGCCAATCTCGGCCTGGTATTCCTGAGCGACGAGGACGACTGTTCGGCGGCCCAGAACGATGGGATGTTCGGTGACAAGGCGGAACTGCGCGGGGAAAGCGCCAGCTTGCGCTGTGTCACCCGGAGCGGCATGTGCGACGGAAAGAACCTCACCATGTCGCCGCCCGGCTATCCGACCGACGCGGTATTCGAGGCACCCTTCACGAGCTGCCAGGCCAGGACGGATGCTTGCCCGAACGCCCTCGACGGTAAGAACGGAACCGATACCTCGGTGCCCACCAAATGCTCTCCCCTGCGTAGCATCCAGCGCATGGCGGAGGAGATAAAGGCCCTCAAAGCCAAACCCGACGAGCAAATCTTCGTCGTCGGGATCTTTGGCTGGCCGCTCGATGACGCCGGCATGGCGGATGCTACCTACAAGATCGCGCCCATTCCCAATCCCAACACCACGGATACCCAGCATCCTCAGGTCTACGACGCCTGGCCGGTTTGCTACGACCCCGACCACCAGCCCACGAAGATCGATCCGGTCACCGGCTTCGACACCGAAGCGGCCGGCTGGGGCGCGACCGGCGGGCTACGTCTTTCCGCTTTCATTGACGAGTTTAGCGGCAATGGACTGAAGTTCAGCATTTGCCAACCCGACTTCTCGGATTCGATGCGACTCGTCGGGGGAGGGTTGGCCAGAAAGATGCAGAACCTTTGCCTGCCCGAGATCTTCACGGGCTATGCTAGCTGCACCGCCAACTACTTGATCCCGGATGTCAACGGCACCTTGGTGAGGCAGCCGACGCCGGTTCCCAAATGCAACGCCCAACAGTCGAATGCGCCTTGCTATTCCCTAGCCTCCAATCCAACCACGTGTCCCGGCGCCGCCTACTTAGTCCAGTTGAGCCAGGGCATTGATGCCGGCGTTTCGTCCCTGCCCTACGGAACACTCTTGGAATTCCGCTGCGAGTAGGCGAAAGAGCTGCGCGTTCGCGAGCTGGGCCACGCGGCGGCAGGCTATCCCGGCCAACTCCTCGCCGCCGCCAAATGGCTCTTGGGGTCATCCCATGACGGACACCATCATGCGCATGAGCTCTGCCCACTCCAAACTGCTCTCGAAGC
>JADGRD010000530.1 GCA_017881285.1 Pseudomonadota bacterium
ACGCCCGCCTGCTTGTCATGGAGACCGAGGGAGAGCTCTTCAACGCCCAGCTGAAGAACACCCCGTACAAGGAGCTCCGCGCGAGCGTGCAGAAACTCTGCTGGGCGCAGCGGCAGCTGGGCGCGCGTAAAGACGAGAAGCTGGCGGACGCTTGATCGCCTTCGCCCGCAAGGAACACCGGAGCGGAAGATCATGAATAGAGGGCCCCGTAGGGGTACCTCCTCTTCTTGGCTTCCAGATGCGACTGGCGGACCCTGGTGGAGCGTGTTCGAACTGCGTTCAAAGAACGGTATGTAGAAGCGGTTTCGCGGTCATAGCGGTTGCAGTGGCCTACCCGCCGCCAACAAACACGGGCGGACTGTTCCTCCGCGACGGCGCGGACTACCATGAAGACACTAGCCAACTACCGTCATGAACTGCGAGCACTGCGGCAGAGAGCGCGTACGCGGTGCGGCGCACACGACTGTGAATCGCGTGGGCGCTCACGTCCTGACGAAGTACGCGTAATCGCGTCCGCGGATGCGATCCCGTCAACAGCGGACGCGCCAATTCGGCCGCTTCGCCCTCACCGTACCCGGACACCGGAGGCGGCCTCGGGAGCTGGGGGAGATGGCCATCGTTCCCTGGGTGAAGGATCAGAGAGGAAAAGGGTCGGTTTCTCGAACCTAGACTCGCGGCCGGGGAGCAGCGCCAGCGACTGACGCCGAGTCCGCTGCAATGAGGTGTTAGGCCACGATCATGGCTTGGCCTTGTTCTGGTAGGAATCGACGAGTCTCTGAAGCAATCCATCTTGCGCTTCAAGGTGCTTCTGAATCTCAAGTGCCTCGTACAAAATGGCCTCGGCATCCTTGTAGGTGTCCTCGGCTCTGGAGTCGGCGGACTCGCCCTCAACTTTCTGGCCCACCATGATGATGGACAATAAGACCAATTGCAGAAAGGTCTGCGCGATCCAAGATATAAGTGCGCCTTTACCGGTGTGGATGGCCTCAGGAAGACTGATGAAGGCAATCAAAGCGAATGCGTAGGCACACCACATGGTACCTACGCCCTTTGTGACCATATCTCCCAGGAATGTGTTGAAACGGGTAAGTGGGCCTTTGTGGGGAGCCTTGGGCTTAGGGACATGCTTCTTCCGAAATTCGATGTGAGGGTGTGGAACATGCTTGTAGGGTTTCATGGTTTCACCTTCAGCTCGAGACATCATTGATGTTATTCAAAGGCCTAACGATATCGAGTTCAGCGGCGAGAAGAAAGGAGCGCGAGCGACTGACGCCGAGTCCGCTGCGAGGTGTTAGGCGCCGTTGATCCCGGGACCCCCGATGAGGCGCTGCGGTATGTGCGGGCGTTAGAGGGGGCATGATCCCCGGCGTTCTCCTCCTCGTCCTCGGGGCCGAGGCCGTCTTCGGATCGTTCCTGCTGTCGCTCGGCATGCGCCGACGCTGGAGCCCGGTCGCTGGAATCCGACGTGATGTTTGTCCTCAGTCGCCGGCTTAGGTCGCTGTGACGGTCGCCCGCCGCGCTACGAGCGTGTCCAGGAAGCGGGATTTTACCTGCTCGCTCGCGAGCACCCGCTTCACCGGCGGGAGCTTCATGATCGCGCCGAGGACCGCTCCGAGGAGCCGGTGACTCGCAAGCGTCCGGTCGTCGAACAGGAGATCCGCAAGCTGGCCCCTCTCGAGCGCCATGACGACCGTCCGCTGGATCGTGTCGAACGGCGGGATCACGCGCTTCTCGCGGCGCACCAACCGCAGGGCCCCCGTCCGGCATGTGGGGACGCAGACGCCGCACCCCAGGCACGCCGCCTCCTCGAGCCGGACCGTCCGCTTCTTCGGCGCTTTCGGGTCGTTCGCAGACACGAGCGCGATCGCCTCGACCGGGCACGCTGTGACGCACCGTGCGCAGCCATTGCAACTGTCTCTCGCGATTTCCGGGACGAACCCCGTCGTATGCACCGGCTTCAGGAAACCGAATCGGCGCTGGGCGACGAGCGCCTCGCAGCAGCAGCCGCAGCAGTTGCAGACGAAGGCCGGCACCTTCCGCACGTTCTCCCCGAACTGAACGAGCCCGCGCTCGCGCGCCTGATGGAGGAGGTCCAGGGCTTCGGGCGCGTCCGCACGCCGGGCAAAACCGTGGCGGATGAGCGAGGAGGCCGTCGTCCCGAACGTCAGGCAGATCTCCATGGGCGCGTCGCACGCCTTGCCCAGATGCTGCATCTTGTGCCTGCAGTAGCAGGTCCCGACGCCGATGTCCGAGGCGGATCGCGCCACCTCGCTCGCCCGCTCCCAATCCAGGACCTCCAGGGCGTTGTCGTCCGGAAGGGACTCCTCGTTCACGAAGACACGCCCAAGCTGCGTCTCGCCCCGCGTGAGGAGCTCCCTCACGAAGTCTTCCTCCACGTTCAGGTACTGGTACAAGAGCTCGGCCAGGGCCTTCTGGTCGATGTCCCCGCGGACGCGCATCATCGAGAATTCGAAGAAACCGGCCATGGGTGGCGGCAGCACCCAGCGCGTCTCCCCGTTCTTCACCGCGTCGACGAGGAGGGCCCGGCCGGCGAGCGTCTCCAGGACATCGCGCGCCTCGTCGGGCGTCGTCTTCCACGCCCTGGCGGCCGTCTCCGCCGTGAACGGCTTGATGGGAAGCGCGGCGACGAGCCCGGCCTCGCGCTCGGAGAACAGGATCTTCAGGATCCGGTAGAGGAGGTCCGACGGGGGCGCGCCCTGCGGAAAGCGGTTCAACCGGTCGACGAGATCCCGGTACGCGGAGCGGGCGGTGGCGTGAGCCAATTGGTCCCTCTATCCGGCCTCATTCTAGTCCCCTCAGGGCGAATGACCTGAGCGGCCCTCGAGGTGATCAGGAACTGAGGAACTCCAACTTCGTGACCGTTCCAGCCGGCGACGGCCGCGCACTCGAGGCTCTGGCCCGCTACTGCCTGCGCAACCCCGTCAGCCTCGCCCGCCTGCGGTGGGTGACAGGCTCGGCAACCGCCACATACCAGCCCCGGGTCGGCCACGACGACGAGAAGGCCGACGCCATCGATGCCCTCGACTTCGTCGCCCGTCTGCTGGCCCACGTCCCCGATCCTCGCCGCCACCTCGTCCACTACTACGGTGCCTACTCGAACGTCGTGCGCGGCAAGCTGAGGGCCCGCAGCCAGGCTCAGCAAACAGAGCCGCTCGTGCCAGGGTCGGGCGAAGACGCTCCGCCGCCGCGTGACTCCGCGTCCCCCTCGTTGGCCGCCCTTCGCCGCGGATGGGCCCAGCTCATTCGCAGGGTGTACGAGATCGATCCGCTCGTCTGTCCCCGCTGCCGAGGCGTGATGCGGGTGGTCTCCTTCATCACCGAGGGCCGCGTCATCCGCCGCATCCTCGAGCACCTTGGCGCCTCGGCTCGCCGCGCGACCCAGGACCGCGCTCCGCCTCCCGCAGCCGCCGCGGTTCCCGTTTCACCCTGATCCCGCCTGACTGCCGGGGCTGACGCCAGCGCCCCGGCGCAGGCGGCAGGGCGGAGGCATGTCTCGGCCACGACCCGACGCGCAGAGATCCGCCTGACGGTGCTCGAATGACGCCCGCAGACCGCACCGGGGCGATCCGTGAGCCTGCGGCCGGGGGGCGGCGCCGCCCCACGGCCCTTCCGCGACCCCTCGGAAGCCTCGCCCCCTTGCGGGCGCGAATCAAAGTTCCTATCCTTTCGTATCGTATGGCCCCACATCAGGTTGGGATAAGGTTTGCAATGGCGAAAAACAATATCCCGCGTCACGTTGGCTTCATTCCCGATGGGAATCGCCGTTGGGCCACGGATCATGGTCTGCCCAAAGAGGCCGGATATGAGCATGGT
>JADGRD010000046.1 GCA_017881285.1 Pseudomonadota bacterium
GCCATGATGTGCGTGACGATGGTCATTGCCGGCGCCAATGTCGCCATGATACTTCGGATGTCGAGCCCTGCTCAACCTGCCGCGGTGGCGTCGCCTCGCCCCGTGGAAACGCCAACCGTGATTGTACAGCCAGCCCAACCGGTCTTGCCAGCGACAGTGCCAACCGAATCGCGCGAAAGCCCGCCGCCCCCGGAGAAGATCCCCCTCCTCGGCTTGCCACCAAACTCGAAGGCTAGGCAAGCGCCCGCACCCGGGGTGACACGGTTGGTCCGCACAACACCCTCGCCGCCCCGGTCCCAGCCGTTACTCTTAGTCAGGAACGGGGACCGCAATGCCCACGAATCCTCGTCCGTAGAGCGCTGGTAGAACGAGGATTGAGAGACACTGCGCCTGGGTCAGTATCGGTACACCGTGACCTGCTGCACGTCGTAGCTGACATGGGTAGGCGCAGATGGCGCCTTTCATGGGTTTCGTGGTCGTTGAGTCGACGGGTGGCCACGAAACGACCTTTCCGGATCTCGCCTAGCTGCGACTGGGCACGACCATTCGGCCCACCTGGGCGCGCACGCTACCGCCAGGTATAGGGCGCCGTCGGCGTGGTGTCGGTGCCGGGGGCGAGGCAGGTCGAGGCATCGACGAAACCCGAACAGGTGCCGCTCGAAATGCTCGCGCGCAGCTCGACGTCACCGATGAGCGCGCCTCCACTGAGGCTGCGTCCCTCGAAGAAATCGAGCGGATAGAATGTTGTCGCCGCTTTGGTCGAGGCGCCGGTCACGGAGAATGCACTGCCGAAGACGGTGAGCGCAGAGACGGTGGCATCGGTCACCTTGCCCCCGAGCACTTGCGCGTGGTCCTGGATCTTTGCCGACCCGCTCACGCCGCTACCCGTCACCACGGCATAAGGCCCGACGTAGACCGTCGAGGCCAGGCCGGACGGCCCGCAGCCGCCGCCGTTGCTGACACGCACCGTGCCCGACGGACAAGCGTCTTGCTTGCCGCCCTGGAAGCCGTCGGGCCAGGCGTTGGCGAGCTGGATCATGTACGGGTAGCGCGGCACCGTGTTGTACGCCTGATCCCACAGGATGTTGTACCAGGCCGACGGTGTCCCCACGACCACTAGGAACAGCGCTTCCCCCGAGCTCACGCAGAAGTTGAGCTCGGCGTCCGAGCCCTTTTGCAAGGGGCTGTAGCGCGCTTTGCTGATGCCGGAGTCGGTCGCGACCAGACCCCAGCGCCAGTCGGGACTTGACGGCGCGGAGGTGACGCCCCGGAAAGTAACCGTCACGCTGGTCGCGCCTGAATCAGGATAGAGCCGGATGATGTTGTAGCCGTAGCGCTGGGGCGCCCAGTTGAAGGGCGAGATGAAGTGCCGGTTGTTCGCGTAGTCGGTGTCGAGCGGTTCGACCTTGGTGAGACGCAACCGGCGTTCGTTCTTCGACGTGTCGGTGACGAGGCCGTAGTTCTTGCGGAAGAGCGCTCCCTGGTTGTCGCCGGCCGTGCTCTCGGGCGCCGGATCTTGATAATCCCAAGTCACGTTGTGCATGGCCCACTCGCCCATGAAGTCGTTGAGTTGGCCGATGTTCCAGCTCAGGTTGTTCATGATCGCGGTGAAGGGATCGGCCGCGGCTTTGCCGGTCCAGATGGCGTTGACCGCGCTGTAGCAGTACTTGTCTTTCAAGTACTCCATGAACTGCCAGTTGCAGTAGCGGTCGCGCGTTGAGCCCAGGTAGAGGTGGGGCGCGTTGACCAGCATCTCCGAGCAGTGCACGTTGCTGGTGTGGTATTCGGTCTGCTGCTGCGCGGCCCAGTTGGCGTGGCTCTCGTAGACCCAGCCGCAGGTGTTCGACTGATTGCAGGCCTGGCCGCCCTCGACTGACTGCACGCCGTGCATGAACTCGTGGGCCAGGCCCCAGTGATCGGACAGGCCTCCGGTCCCGATCCACATGCCCATCCGGCCGGTGCCAAAGGAGCCGCCGGTCAGCCCCCAGTCCGAATGGACGTGGATGTTCGCCTTGTACTTGGTCGACGAAGTGCAAAAGGGCTCGCGTTCGTACATGGGGCTGCCGAAGTAGAGACTCCACACGGTCTCCAGATGGTCGACCGCTCCCTGAGCCAGCGCAGCCGTGGTAGAGGCTTCGTCCCCGTAGACCGCGAAGTGCGCGGACTCCGAGCGCAAGGTCATGGCCGAGCAGCAAGAGTCGTTTTGTGGGCCGCCTGCTGTCCAGGTACCCGCGGTGCAGGTCGTGGCCGGAGCCGTGGGACAACTGCCGGCCCAGGTCGTAGTCGAGCTTCCCGGATCGCAACTGCCGGGGGGCAAACTGGTGCCGCCGGTGCTGGTGGCACCGCCGCTGCCGCGCGTGCCGCCGCTCCCCGTGATGCCCCCCGTCGCGACGGATCCACCGGAACCGACGGTTCCACCCCGAGAGTTGGTGCCGCCGGTGGCGGTCGTGCCGCCAGTGCCGGGGGTGCCGCCGGTGGCCTTGGTTCCGCCGGAGTCGGCCGTGCCGCCGGAGCTCGGGGTTCCACCCGAGCTGGTCGTGCTGCCCGCGATGGCGCTTCCACCTGCGCCGGTCGTGCCGCCCGCATTGTTGCTTCCACCTGCGCCAGTCGCGCCGCCCGCACCGGTCGCCCCGCCGGAACCGCTCGCTCCGCCCGAGCCAGTCTGGCTGGAGCTTCCACTCGTGTTGCAGCCTGCCGCGAGCGACACAAACAGCAGCGCGATGAGTCCGGTCGTCGGGCGAAGCGTCATTTGATTCTCCTCACAAAAGCCTCTTCGGAAGAAAGGACGCAGGCGATGAGCTCGACGGCTCATGGATATGGGCCAATTCCAGAGCTGCCGTAGGTAAGTAACGCGGGAGCCGGAGACAAGACCAACGCCCAGAACACACCTGCCGGCCATTGTCGTTTCGTCCCCATGCTAGGATCGGCCCATGCTGCGGGACAAGCCGTCCTCGGGAGACAACGCGCATGAGCCGTCTTTGCCCGGGGAAGCGACCAAGAGCCTGATGAGCAGTCTTCGGCTTGTACAGAACGTGCGTTCGCGCGCGGCGGCAAGCGCGATGCCGGGGACAAGCTTGGTCCATGATGACTACGCCTTGATCGCTGGGATCCGCCGTGGTGATGCCGCCGCGGCGACTGCGCTCTTCGAACAGTACCGGGGGCTCGTGGAACGAACCCTGGTGCGTATCCTGGGCTTCGACTCGGAGCTGGCCGACGCCACCCAGGAGACGTTCATTCGCGCGCTCGGTTCGACGCGTCTGCTGCGCGACCCGCAGGCCTTGCCGAGCTGGCTGATCCGAATCGCGGTGTGCACGGCGTCGGATCTCATCCGCCGGCGGCGGCGCCGGCGGTGGCTCCAGTTCTTCGCGGAGCCGCAGGAGCTGGTGGATCGAACCAATGACCTGGTCTTCGAGGCCGAGCCCGAGCTGGAAGCGCGCCAGGCACTGCACGCGGCGCAGACCATCTTGAACAGCTTGCCAGCGGACGAGAGGATCGCATTTTCCTTGCGGCGCCTGGACGGCATGGAGCTCAAGGATGTGGCCCACGCCTGCGGCTGCTCGCTCGCGACCATCAAGCGGCGGCTGGTGCGGGCGGAGAAACGTTTTTTGGCGCGAGCGGCGAAGCAGCAAGCGCTCGAAAGCTGGCTCGCCCTACAGAGAGGAGCGGAAACATGAGCAACCTGGACCAGCTCGGACGGCGCATGGCCGGGCTACAGGACCGCCACCTGGCGGATCTGCGGCAAGACGAAAGCCCGCTATCTCCGGCCATGGGCGAACACCTCTTGTGCCGGTCGAGCGAACGGCGCCGTCGGCGTCAGATGACCTTGCTTTCCGTTACGGCGGTGCTGGTGGTGGGCGGAGCTCTTACGGGCCTTCGTCTCTGGCCAGGACACGATCGCCCGACCGTGGCGACGGTGCGCGCGCAGGCCGGCCAGCGGGTCGCGGCATCCTTGCTCGACCTGGCCTTGGCCTTCGATGATGGCTCGCGGGTCGTGCTGGCCTCGGGGGCCAGCCTGCGCACCGAGATGATCGGGCCATCAAGCGCGAGCCTGGAGCTCGAGCACGGGCGCGCCACGGTGCGTGTGATGCACACGCGGACGACCCATTGGTCGGTGCGCGCGGGAACCTATCAGGTCGCGGTCACCGGCACGCGCTTCCGGCTGGACTGGCGGCCGGAAACCGGCGCGTTTTCCGTCGCAGTCGAGGAAGGCAGCGTGCGCGTGAGCGGCGGGCTGCTCGCCGAGGCGCTCGACATCAGCGCCGGGCAGTCGCTCGCCCTCGAGCAGGGACGCGCGGTCGGCGCGAGCGGCGGGGGCTTGATCGCGCCCGAGCACGCGGCAGCGCAGGTCGCGGCGCCGTCCAGCGAGCCCAGCGCGGAAGCGTCGTTGCCCGGCCTCATGCCCAGCCCATCCAATCTCGAACCGATCGTGCCCCCCCACCGGCCGGCCCCCCATCGCGCCTCCTCGCCGTCGTGGCGCGACCAGGCCGAGGCCGGCCGCTATCGCGACGCCATGGCCGAGGCCGAGCGCAAGGGCTTCGACGGCATCTGCCGCGAGGCCGCGGGCGCAGATCTGCTCACCCTGGCCGAGGCGGCTCGCTACGCCGGGCGCTCCGATCGTGCCGAGCAGGCGCTCAAGGCGGCTCGGTCGCGCTTCGGCCGCAGCGAGGACGCGGCCGTGGCCGCGTACCTCCTGGGACGCATCGCCGTCGAGAACCGTCACAATTATGCCGAGGCCGCGCGCTGGTTCCGGACCTACCTCAGCGAGCGGCCAGGTGGTAGGCTGGATCGTGAGGCTGAGGGCCGTCTGCTTGAATCGCTGGCGTTTATGGACCGCAACACTGCCCGGGAAGCGGCTCGCGCCTACCTGCAACACTACCCCTCGGGCCCGCACGCCGCGTTCGCGCGCAACCTGCTCGGGCCGTAGGTCCGGTCCTCTCGCCCCGCGTCCGCGCGCGGCTAGGGCGAGGGGCATGCTTTGCGCGAGCATCCTCTCGCTCGTGCTCGCGTACGCGCGCGTTGGCTTCGCGGCCGATGAACCGCCGCGCGTGGCGCTCATCGAGGATCGGGACGAGACCACCATTCTGCCGCGCCTGCGCGCCGAGCTGGCCGGCCTTGGTATCGACGTCAGGATGGTGGCCAAGAACGAGAACGAGCAGCTCCCGCGCGACCTCATCGAGGCCGCTCGCGCCTCGGCGGCGGTGGCGGCCTTTCGCATCGTGGTCGCCGGCGATCGGGCGGACGTGTGGATCGCCGATCGGGTCACCGGCAAGGTGGTGCTGCGCGAAATGTTGCCCCGCGGGCCGCAGATCGACGGGCGGGTGGTGGCCCTGCGCGCGGTCGAATTGCTGCGCGTGAGCCTCATGGAGCTGGATGTCGTGCGCCGCGCGCCGCAGGGTGAGATGCCGCCGCCCCCGACGCTGACCGAGACCTCGGGCCTGCTGCAAGACCTCGAGCGCTTTTCGCTGACCGCGGACTCGTCGTTCCTGTGGAGCCCCGGCGGCTGCGGCCCCGGCGTCGGCGTCGCCGCCGCGGTGGCGTGGCGACCGACTTGGATCGGCGCCCGGCTGTCCGGCGGCAGCATGCTCGCGCCGGCCACCATCACGCGCGACGAAGGCAGGGGTGAGGTCACCACGCGCTGGCTGGCCCTCGACGCCGTTTTGCAGCCGCGCCGCGCGCGCATCGCCTGGCGCCCGCGCGCCGGCCTCGGCGTGGCCGCGCTCGGCACCAACCTGCGCGGGGTGCCCGTGCAGCCGTACCCGTCCAACCAACAAACCGTCTACACCTTCTCGCCCATGGTCTCCTTGGATCTTGGCTACGCCGTCCTCACGCATGTGCGAATCGGGCTGGGCGTGGCCTACCTGCGCCCCTTGCGAAGCGTGGACATTCTCGTCGCCGGCGCCCCCGTGGGCAGCTACGGCCGCGACATCTTTCTCGCCAACTTGGGCGTGGACATCGTCCTGCCCTGAGTGCACGCGACTATTGGCAGTAGCGGACGCGGGCGATGCGCAGAGTGGTTTGGCCGGGGCCGTTGGGGTTGTCTACGGTCTGGGTGTAATCGGGCGTGGGGTTGACGAAGGGCCAGGCCACGTCACCGCTCGGAAGAACCGCCGGCTCCGCGTTCGCAGTGGTGGGCGCTCCTTGCACCAGCTCGTCGAAGAGCGGCGTGCCGTTGGCGTCGAGAAGCACGAGGCGGGTGCCACGGAAACTGCCGAGATACATCGCCCAGTTGTCGAGCGCTGATGCTGTGATGGCGATTTCCTCGTAGACCATGAGGAAATGGGCGTCCCCGTACGGCACAACGTGCAGGTTCCACTCTTCGGTTCCGGGCGTCCGGGTCAGCCACGTCGGTCCGCTGACGACGTTGAAGCTGCTGTCGAGCCGGGCCATGCGGATGTCGTGACCTTGGTGATCGTTGGTGGCACCGAGCGACAGCCAGAAGACGAGATAGCCCCCGGTCACCTTGAGCAGGCTGCCCAGCTTGGCGCCCGAATACCCTGCCACCCCCACCTCCTGGTTGGACACCAGGCTGTTGGCCTCGAGCGCCGTGAATTTCACAGCCTGCGGTATTTGCTGAACGCACAGACCCGTCATCGCGGGCAGGCTGGAATAGCTGGCGTTCGCCAGATTGGTCTTGCCCGTGTCCGCGATCAGACGGATGCCGCCGTTGTTCTCGCAGCCGTGCACGACCGTCCACGGTGCCACTCGCCCGAAGGAGTCACGGAACACCAGTGCGTCCCGCCAGTATCCTGACCGCGGATCTCCGTTGCCACCCTTGACGACGAAGGTCGCACCGTAGGTCGAATCGCTCCACACCAGTTGGCCTTCCAAGAAGGGCGAGTAGACGGTGAAGGTCTCGGCCGCATCCTTCGACTCACTGCCGGTGAGCGCAAACTTCCATTGCACCTGGCCGTTCTGGTAGCGCACCAGGAAAGCAACGGTGTTGCCGTCTCCCTGGTCGATGGGGGTGCCTGGGTTCTGATCCCGGGTGAGCAGGGCAAAGCCGTCGTCATGCGCCACCAGACCCGAAACCTCCTGGCCGGTCGGCATGATGACGTCGTCTGCGCGGCGGACGAGATTGGCGTCGAGTGGCGTGACGTGCACGCCGAGCGGCGGTTGCGGGCTGCCGCCGGCAACGGTGGCCGGGTTGACCTCGGTCCACGCAATCCGCATTTGCCCGTCGGGTTGCACGGCCAGCGCCACGCGCTCGTCGATCGGGAAATGGTCGTACCCCGTCTTCTGCCACGCGATGTTCTTGTCGACCGCGATCTTCGCAACCGTCAGCCGCTCGGCAAGGGTGGCCGGGCAGGGCGCGGGGCCGCCCCCGCCGTCGGGCAGCGCCCCGATGATCTCCACGCCCTGCCGCCCGCAGCCCGCGGCGGCGAAGACAAGGGGCAGCCCCCAGAAAAGTGATTTCGAGAAGGCAAGGCGCATGGGCCAAGCATACTTCGTCGGCTGCCCAACCGAGGGTCGTTTTGGGATGGGGATGCGGTGTACCGGGCGATTATCCTTTGGCGTCCAGCCCAAGCAAGTCCGGCCTCGACGCGCTGCCAGCCGAGCCCTCATGCATACGCGATGATGGCGAGCTCCGAGAACAATTCTGGCCAGACCCCCACCCTTGAAATACTTGGGGAAGAAGCGCACGACGGCTTCGAAGCGCGTGGTCGGGACGTGGACCGCAGGGATGCACTCAATCGACGATGCGGACCTTTCACTGGCGTATTTGCGGTCGTAGTGGTCTTTCAGAACCTCTTTGGCCATCTTGACCTCCTCTAGGTCTTCACTGTGCGCAGCGTTTGCGCAGGTTCCCGAAGCGCTCGTCCGCGGGGACCAGCTTTTCGAGCACGGCGAAACGCTCACGTGCGCGGTCGCGAAAGCCGAGCTCGCAGGACCAAGTCGCGTCCATGTAATGGCGCCAGGCCAAGTAGCCGCGGACTTGCGGATCTTGCGCGGCCTCGGCCAGCACCGACAGGTCCAGCGGGGGCCACGGCATCATCACCGGACTTCCGCGCGCGGGCGCCCACAGTGCGCCGACTGGCGCCAGCGTTCGTCGCGCCTCTACCGGAGTCACGGCATCGGGCTCGATGCGCACGGGGTGAGTCGCATCGAGGCTGGCCCATGCCTCGGCCAGGTCCCCATGGGCGCGATAAGCGTCGATGACCGGGGCTAGCTCCGGCTGGGCCGCGCGCATGCGTTCGGCGTAGCTCGGGTTGGGCGCGAAGGGAAGGTGCGCCCACAAAATGTCGGGTCGCGCGCCCTCCACGAAACGCTGATATCCGACGAGAAAGCCGGTTTCGAAGTGGTGGGTGAAGAGGGCTCCGCTCACGGGCACGTCGGCGAGAAGTCCCCGCGCTTCGGTGTCGGCCGCGTGCGCCTGCCGCAGCCCGGGGTACTGCGTAGGCGAGGGGAAACGCGTGAGCGCGCCTGCCAGGAAGACGACGGCCAGAACGACACGCATCTGTCGCAGGCGGAAGAGCGCGGTCCCCACCGCGATGGCGATGCCGGAACACACGGCGATGAGGGCGAACGCCGGGCCAAGGTAGCCACGAATGTCGGGATTGCCGGGGTCGAGGCCGCCGACGAGGGCGGCGGCCATGGAACCCGCGGCGCCCACGAGCAACGCGCTGCCGGCGACACGCGACTCGGATCTGCGAAGCAGGAAGTACGCCCCGGCCGGCGCGATCAACGCGAAGATTGTCGTCAGTTCCTCGATGGGCAGAAAGGGCAGATCCCACGGCGAGGCGTTGCCGTGCACGATGCCGGTTTTCTCGGCGAAGGTGCGCGCCGAGACCACCCACAGGAACCCGTCGAGGGTGCGGCCGTCGCCCCACAGGACGTTGTCGATCCCGTGATCGAACGAAGCGAACATGGCGGAGGTGCGCAGCGGAATGTAGGCGTGGACCAGCAGACCCATGGCGAACGCAGCGATGGCGAGCGCGAGAAACCGCGCCCGAGCCGTCGAGCGAATCAGCAACGGTAAGGTGGCCGCGACCGCGCCCAGCCCGACCAGGCCCGCAACCAGCGAATGATTGCCGACGCCCAGTCCGATGAGCAGCGCCGCCAGGAACGCCAACCGAGGATCGCTCTTGTCATGCGCGCGCAGGGCCAGCCACAGCGCGCCCAGCGAGAGCGCGGTCTGGGTCGCGTAGACCTCGGCACGGTTGCTGACGATGACGACCCCGGGCGCATAGGCGAAGGCCAGGGCCGCCGCGGCCGCGATGAGGACGCGCGTCTTTTCGCCCGCCGCCTCGCGCACGAAGGCCAGGGTTTCCGCCGCCTCGAGCACGAGCAAGTACACCAGCACAGCGGCCACGGCGCCGGCCGCGGCCTGGGACAGCGCGACCTTGAAGGCGACACTGCCCAGGGGCAAGAGTGTGAACAGCTTGGCGAGGAGCAAGGTGGTCTCCTCGCCGGGCGGGTGCGCGACGCCCAGGCCGAAGGCGGCGGTGGCCAGCTCGGCCGAATCGAGGGGGTAGGCCGTTGGCGTGGCGCACAAGACATAGGCAGCGAAGGCCAGGAAGCCCACGGCCAGGCCGCCCCACAGCCGGGGATTCGAGGACCTGTCATCCTTAGCCAGCGCTGGCACCGCGCAGCTATGTTACCGTCATGGGCATGCCCGTGGGTGAATTCGCTCTCTCGAAGTTTCCCGTGCTGGTGGTGGACGACGAAAGCGACAATCTCGACGCTTTCCGGTTCACCTTCGGCAAGACCTTTGCGCTGCACTTCGCCAGCAGCGGCGAGGAGGCGCTGGCCCTCGCGCGCGCGCACGACGTGGCCGTGGTGGTCACCGACCAGCGCATGCCGCGTATGACCGGCCTGGAACTCTTGCGCGCGGTCCGCGACGTGCGCCCCGACGCCATCGGTATCATCGTGACCGCCTTCACCGACGTGGACGTGCTCATCGAATCGATCAACCTGGGGCGCATCTATCGCTATGTGACCAAGCCGTGGGACAGCAAAGAGCTGCGCGGCATCCTCATCCAGGCCGTCGAGCGTTTTCACCTCGTGCGCGAGAATCGCCGGTTGGCCGACCAGCTTTCCGAGTACGCCGGCATTCTGTCGCGCGACGCCCACGGCGAGTTCAACTTCGGCGCCATCGTCGGCGATTCGCCGCCGCTGCGCCAGGTGCTGGCCAAGGTCGAGCAGGTGGCGCAGACCCAGGCCACCGTGCTTCTGCGCGGCGAAACCGGGACGGGCAAGGAGATGGTAGCGCGCGCCATCCACATCAACAGCGCCCGCGAGGCGCGGCCCTTCGTGCGCGTGAACTGCGCGGCCCTGGCGCAGGGCGTGCTGGAATCCGAATTGTTCGGCCACGAGAAGGGCGCCTTCACCGGCGCGGTGGCGCGGCGGCCGGGCCGCTTCGAGCTGGCCGACGGAGGCACGCTCTTTCTCGACGAGGTCGGCGACCTGCCGCTCGACGTGCAAGTCAAGCTACTGCGCGTGTTGCAAGAGCGCGAGTTCGAGCGCGTGGGCGGCGTGGAAACCGTCAAGGTGGATGTGCGCCTCATCTCGGCCACCCACCGCGATCTGGAACGGCTGATCAACGAGGGCAGGTTTCGCGAGGATCTCTATTACCGGCTCAACGTCTTCCCCATCACCATGCCGCCCCTGCGCGAGCGGCCCGGCGACATCGCGCTCCTGGTCGAGCACTTCATCGGCAAGTACGCGCAGAGCACGGGCAAGCTGGTGCGCGGGGCCGACGCCGCGGCCATCGCCAGCCTGTCGGCCTATCCATGGCCCGGCAACGTGCGCGAGCTGGAGAACGTCATCGAGCGCGGGATGATTCTCGCCACCGCGGACGTGCTGACGCCAGCGGATCTGGATTTCGGCCGTCGCCACAGTACGCCGCTTTCCGTTGTGGCCGGGCCCAGTCCGGCGGGCACCTCGTCGCTGGACAGCGGGCGTTCTCTCGCCAAGCGGCTATCCGAGCAAGAGCGCGGCGAGATCGTGGCCGCGGTCGAACAGGCCGCGGGCAACATCGCCCACGCCGCGCGCGCCCTCGGCATCAATCGCTCGACACTCTATTACCGCATGCGCAAACACGGCCTCGAGCACCTCCTGCCCACGCGCGAGGAGCCGACGCGGGACGAGCCCGCTGGCGCCCCGCCGACGGCGGAGTGAGGGGCGGAGCATAGGCGAGGGGGGAATCGCGGTGGTGCTTGGGTCACGCTGGGGGCCCGCGCTCGGCAACAAATGGTTTACGGAACGAGGTTGGGAGCTCCAGCATCGATTTGATCACCCACGAACCCTCGCTGCTTTCCAGGCTAGCGAAGGTATTCCAGCCGCAAGCCGACCAAGGGCCGAACCTGAGGGCCGCGCCACAGGATTCCTTCCGCGCTGCGAAGGGTGCGCTGGTGCAAGGTCAACCACGCACCCCCGTCGAGGCCAATGCCAAATCCATGTCCCAGCAAGAGCGTCGCGCCCAGGCAGCCCATGCCGAGTGGGTCGAGGAGTGCGCCGCGATCCGAGTTGCCCGCGGCATCGCTATATCGGTAGCGCTCCTGCAAGAATCCGCCAGCGAGACCCGCTTCCAGGACCAACCAAGGTGCCAGGGCGTGCGTGCCCACCCGAGCCCCGGCCAGCGCTCCCCACTCGTAGAGGTGCAACCCGCTCGGCAATTGCAGCGGCTGGTGCGCCACCATGCCCAGGGCCAAGCGCACCGGTCCTAGCTTGAGCACGGCGTCGCCGCTGGCCATGGCCCCCGCGGAGGTTCCGCTCCACAGCATGGCGCCCCCCACCTGGACTCCGGCGGCGCGGGTCTTGGAGGCAGGTGGCGGCAGGCCCGGAGCCGGCGCAAGCAGTTCCGCGTGCGCGCTGCGCACCAGATCGAGGGTTGCGTGCATGAGGAGGAATTCCACTTGCTCTGCCGCGTCCTCGCCGAACCGGACCTTGCGTTCCTGCTTGCCCTTGGCGGTCTCGACGTAGACGTGCAAGTTGCGCGGATCGGCGCGCGTGACCCGAACCATGATGTCGCCGCCCTGGGCCGGATCGGCGACCGAGAGACCCTCCTCGACCAGACGCACGAGCAAGCTCTTGTAGGCCCTGTTGATCGCCGAGTCGCCCAGCGTCTCATGGTCGATGGCGGTGAAGTCGACGGTGACCGTGTGGGCGGCAGCCGTTCCGGTTGGCGACGCGCCGATCAGCAGTCCTAGGACGAGCAAGGTGAGCATGGGGTCTGCCGGTCTTGCTCCCGTGGTCTCAAGCAGGACATCGCGCGCATTCTGGCACGGATTCGTGAAAGTGGGAGCGCGCTCATC
>JADGRD010000531.1 GCA_017881285.1 Pseudomonadota bacterium
CCGATGAGCGGCACTCGCTCACCCACAAGTTCTCGGTGGGCGGCCACGAGGGCTACATCCACGTCGGGCTCTACGACAGTGGCGAGCCGGGCGAGATCTGCATCCGCATGGCCAAGGAGGGCTCGACCATCTCGGGCCTCATGGACAGTGTCGCAACTGCGGTGTCGCTGGCCCTGCAGCATGGGGTGCCGTTGCGCCTGCTGGTCGACAAGTTCTCGCGCATGCGTTTCGAGCCCTCGGGGTTTACCGGCAATCCGGAGATCCCGCGTGCCACCTCGGTCATGGACTACCTGTTCCGCTGGCTGGGGGCGAAGTTCCTGCGGTCCGAGAACGAGGCCGAGAGCACGGAAGAAGCCAAGCCCGCCGGGGAATCCGTTCCGGCGTCCGCCCCGGCCGCGCCCAGCCCGGTCGTGGTCATTGACCAATCGGCCGCCAAGCCCGCGAGCCCGTCCATGTACGGGTTCCTGGTCCGCACCGACGCGCCGACCTGCCCGGAGTGCGGATCGATCATGGTGCCCAACGGCAGCTGCCACAAGTGCACCAACTGCGGCACCACCAGCGGCTGTAGCTAGCTGGAAACCACCGACGGGCTCTCTGTGGTGAACACCCGGTAGAGGGGCATGATTGCCGCAGAGGCGCGGATGAGAATCCACACGCTGACCGTGGGACCGGTTTCGTGCAAGTGCAGCATCGTGGCTTGCCCGGCCACCGGCGTGGCCGCGGTCGTCGATCCCGGCGGCAACCCCGAGGAGATCCTGGCCGAGGTGGCGGCCATGGGCGTGGACGTGAAGCTGCTGCTGCACACCCACGCCCATTTCGACCATATCCTGGCGACGGGCGAGGTGGCCGCGGCAACGGGCGCGGAGATCCTGCTGCACGCGCGGGACCGGGAAATGTACGAGAACCTGCCGGCGCAGGGCCGCGCCTTCGGGTTTTTCGCGCGCCGGCCGCCCGAGGTGTCGCGCTGGCTCGTGGGCGGGGAAGAGATTGCCATCGGCAACCTGGTGGCCCAGGTCATCCACACCCCCGGCCACACCCCAGGCTCGGTGGGCTTCTACTTTCCATTGGGGAAAGAACCCTGGGAGGGTTCTTTCGATCTCCCGCGAGGAGAGCCGTCGGGCGAAGCCCGCCAGCTCTCACGCGCCTCGCCCGCGCCGCTCTTGCTCTCCGGGGACACCCTGTTCGCCGAGTCCGTTGGGCGCACCGATCTCCCGGGTGGCTCGTTCGAGGATCTGGTGGTGTCGATCCGGGAAAAGCTCTACGTCCTGCCCGATGAAACCCGGGTCATCCCGGGCCACGGCCCGGAGACCACGATCGGGCAAGAGCGCGAGCACAATCCCTTCGTCAGCGACTACCCCAGCGAATAGGCCGGGCGGTGCCATGCTATCGTGGCAGCCATGGCCCGCATCCTCATCATTGACGACAACGAGACCATGCGCGAAGGCATGGCCGCTACGGTTCGCCGCATGGGGCACGAGGCCCTGGTGGCCGGGGCTGGCGCCGAGGGGCTTGCGCTCATGCGCAAGCAGGCGCCCGACTTCCTCATCACGGACTTGAAGATGGAAGGCGTCGACGGGCTGGAGGTCGTCGAGGCCGCGCGGCGCATCGATGCGTCGTGCCCGGCCTTGATCGTCACCGCCTTCGGCACGGTCGAAACCGCGGTCGAGGCCATGCGGTTGGGCGCCATGGACTTCCTGCAGAAGCCCTTCGCCCCCGAGGTTCTTCGCCTCAAGGTCGAGCGGGCGCTGGAGATGCGGAGCGAGAAGTTGTCGCGCCAGCGGGCCGAGGCCGAGGTCGAGGTCCTGCGCGCCGACGCGGCCGCCGCGTACGTGCCGAGCGAGATGGTCGGACAGTCGCCACTCATGCTGGCGCTCTTCGAGTCGATCGCCAAGGTGGCCGCCTCGGACGTGGTGGTGCACATCGCCGGCGAGTCGGGCACCGGCAAGGAACTGGTGGCGCGGGCCATCCACCAGCGTTCGCGGCGCGCGGCGGGTCCTTTCGTCAAGGTCAACTGCGGGGCGCTCACCGACACCCTGCTGGAATCGGAGCTCTTCGGCCACGAGAAGGGCTCCTTCACCGGCGCGGTCAAGCGCAAGCTCGGCCGTTTCGAGCTGGCCGACAAGGGGACGCTGTTTCTCGACGAGGTGGGCGACATGACGCCCAACCTCCAGCTCAAGCTTCTGCGCGTGCTCCAGGAGCAGCAATTCGAGCGCGTGGGCGGCGAGGAAACCGTCCAGGTCGACGTACGCGTGGTGTCGGCCACCCATCGCGATCTGAAGGTGGCGGTCGAGGAAGGGCGATTCCGCGAGGATCTCTTCTACCGCCTGCACGTGATTCCCTGCCGCGTGCCGGCTTTGCGCGAGCGGCGCGAGGACATCCCGTTGCTCGTCGATCACTTCATCAAGAAGCTCGGGCCACGCGCCAATCCGCGCGTGCGGCGCATCGACGAGAACGCGCTGGCGCGCATGTCCGCCTATGCCTGGCCGGGCAACGTGCGCGAACTGGAGAACGCCATCGAGCAGGCCCTGGTGTTCGCGAGCGGCGAGAGCATCGATCTGGCGTCGCTACCGGCCTTCCTGCGCGAGGGCGCCAGCGAGGCCATGCTGGCTTTGCCGAGCACGAACCTGAGCCTGCCCGAGATCCTCGACGATCTCGAACGCCAGCTCATCCAGCGCGCCTACGACCGCACCGGCGGCGTGAAGACCGAAACCGCGCGTCTGCTCGGCATCAAGACCAGCGCGCTCTACTACAAGCTCGAGAAGTACGGCATCGGCACCACCGCCGGCCGCCCCAGCGGCACCCCGAAGGCGTGAGTGCCAAGCCGGATCGGAAGTTCACCACGCTCTCTGTGGTGAAAAAACTACGGCTTGGCGCCGGGCTTCACTTTCACTTCGCTCGTCGTTTCGGCGCCGAGCGTGCCATCCTCGCGTGGCCGGAAACGGATCTCGGCTTTCACCTCGACCACCATCTTCGTCAGCGCCTTGGCCAGCTCGCTTTGCACGTCCACGCGTTCCAGCCAGGCGCCAATTTCGGTGCCGGCGGCACGCAGCAGATCATCTTTGGAGCGCGAGGCCGCTTCCAATCCGGCCGTCATGGCGCGCTTCACCCGATCGGACAACCCGCGCTCCAAGCGTTCGTACGCCGAATCGTCGTCCGCGACGCCGCCGGCCTGCGCGCTATCTCGCTTGCCATCTTCTGCCATGAGCGGAGCCTAGCACTCCCCGGCGGGTTTTTCCCGCTTTGGGCTGGCCGAGCGTTCCCGTCCCTTGGTGGCAGGTCGCGGCCGGGCTATGCTGCGGACCGCATGGCATCCACCCCAGGCGCGGTCAGAGCCGCGGCTCATCGCAGACCCCTGCGACGGCTGCTGCGTGCCTACGTCGTGACGGCGCGGGTGCTGCTCTCGTACGCCGGCTTTTCCTTGCGCCGCCGCCTGCGCGGGCGCGAGCAGGCAGCCCGGCTCGCGGAGCAGGTCCATCGCCAGAACGCCCGGCGCGTGCTCGCCGCGATCGAAGATTTGCAGGGACTGTTCATCAAGGTCGGCCAGCTCATCAGCGTGATGGCCAACTTGCTGCCCGACGCTTTCCGCAAGGAGTTGGCAACGCTCCAGGACAGCGTGCCGCCGCGGCCCTTCTCCGAGGTCGAGGTTCGCCTGCGCGAGGAACTGGGCGGCAAGGCGCCGCAAGAGGTCTTCGCCGAGTTCGAGGCGCACCCCGTGGCCTCGGCGTCCATCGGCCAGGTGCACGTCGCGCGGCTGCGTTCTGGCGAGAAGGTCGCGGTCAAGATCCAGTACCCTGGGATCGAAACCATCGTCGCCATCGATCTG
>JADGRD010000532.1 GCA_017881285.1 Pseudomonadota bacterium
CGCCAGCCGACCTTGAGGGCGGCCTTGGCCGCGACCTCGATGATGGCCCACGCCAGCTCCGGGTCGCGCAGGCGCAAGAGCTTGCCGAGGCCGTGCCACAGATAGGACGGCCGCAGGTAGTAGGCTCGTACGGCCTCGCCGTGCAGGCGCGTAAGCTCTGGACGATCGAGCAGGCCCAGCCCGCGCTCGCGGCTGGCCAGCACGACCTCTTCCTCGTCGCGGACGAGGCCCTGTTCCTTGGCCTCTTGCCAGAGCAAAGAGCCGCGGCGGTAGCCGAGGATGTTGAAAAAGACCGTGTCGAGCGGCAGGGTCCGGACGAAGCGGATGGTCTCGCGCATGGCCGCGCGATCCTCGAAGGGGGCGCCGAGGATCACGTGGGCGTGGGTGAAGATGCCGCGCTCGTCGGCGAGCTTCACGGCCCGGCGGTTCTGCTCGACGGTCGCCCGCTTGCGATAGAAGTCGAGCGTGGCCTGGCTGCCTGACTCGATGCCGAAGTCGACGAAGCGGACGCCGGCGCGCACGAGGGCGTCGTAGAGCTCGGGATCCGCGACGTCGACCCGGGCCACGATCTTGAGGTGCATGCGGATCTTGCGCTCCACGATGCCGTTGACCAGGGCCAGAGCGCGCTCGCGCTCGGCCAGCAGGTTGTCGTCGGTGATGTAGAGGAAGCGATAGCCTTGCTCGTAAACGGACTGGATCTCGTCGAGCACGTCGTCGATGGGACGTGGCCGGTAGCGGAAATAGGCGTAGGCGGGCCGGGCGCAGAAGCGGCAATGGCCGGTGCAGCCGCGGCCGGTGATGAGGCTGGTGGACTTGCCGCGAAAGGCCCCGAACAGGGAATAGTTCCGTCTGGCCACGAGATCTCGCGAGGGCCAGGGGAGGGCGCCCAGGTTTTCCTCGACCGGCAGCTCCTCGGTGCAAACGATGCGGTCGCCGTCGCGGAAGATCACGCCAGGAAGATTGGATAGTTCGCCTCCCGCCAGCATGGCCGCGACCACGTCGGCCACCGTGCGCTCGACCTCGCCGGTCATCGCCACGTCGACGCCCTCGGGTAGGTGGCGGAACAAGGTGACGTCCGGGCCACCGGCCAGCACGCGCAAGCCCGGCACCATCTCGCGAGCGTCGCGCGCGATGCGGGCACTCGACTCGCGGTAATGGGTTTGCGTGTGCAAGCCGAGTACCTGGCAGCCCTCGAGATGGCGGCGAAGATTCTCGGGGGTGTACGGCTCGACGGAAAAGTCGGCGAAGCGGACCGCGAAGCCAGCACGCTCGAGGGCGGCGGCGACATAGAGCGGGCCGAGCGGGGGATAGACCGCGCCGAGGTCGTCCACCTTGACGTCCTCGCGCTTGAGGTCGCCGCTGCCGTAGTTGGCGTGGGCCTGGGGAAAGACCAGAAGGATCCTGCCGCGCGGGCTGGCCGAGCCTTCGACGCTCATGCGCGCTCCTCCTGCCGGCCAGGGATGTGGGCCTTCAACCTGGTGGCCTGCTTGCGCAGGGTGTTGCCTACCTCGGCGTAGAGGTACTGCACGCACAGCCGCGCCACCAGGCGCATGAAGTCGTACTCGCGGGTCCGCGCCGATTTCATCGCCAGGCGCAGCCAGTACGAGGGCCGGAAGAAGAAACGCAGCAAGAGATCCTTGAGCGCCCGCCGGAGCCTTGCCTCGGGCAGCCGCGCCAGACCATGCTCGGCGGTGGCCGTCTGGTTGAGCTCGCCGTCGGCGATGAGCCCGCGGCCATGGGCTTCGGTCCACAGGGACGACCCGTACTGATACGAGAGGACGTTGACGAAGATCGAGTCGAGCGGCAGGTCGAGCACGAAACGGCGGGTGGCGAGCAGATCCGCCTCGGTCTCGTCGGCGCAGCCGAGAATGAAGTTCGCGTGCACGAACAGCCCGGCCTGGTGGGCCAGCCGCACGGCCCGGCCATTGCGCTCGACCGTGGTGCCCTTGTTGAGGAAGTCGAGCGAGCTTTGCACCCCGGACTCGAGGCCCATCGAGAGCAGGAAGACCCCGGCCTGGCGCAAGCGCGCGAAGAGCTCGGGATCCGCGGCGTCGACCCGGCCGGCCACGACGATGCGGAAGGCGAAGCCCCGCGCGATGATGCCGTCCGCGATGGCGAGCACGCGTTTCCGATCGATGAGGAAGTTGTTGTCGCCGAAGAAGAGGAAGCGATAGCCCTCGCGGTGCAGTTCTTCCAGCTCGGCCAGCACGTTGTCGGGCGAGCGCACGCGGTAGGTGTTCTGGGTCAGCGCGATGCGCGAGCAGAAGGAGCAACGAAAGGGACACCCGCGCGAGGTGATGACCACTGCCGTCTTGCCGCGCTGGCGTGGGCCGAAGAGCGAGTAGTGGTCGCGGTCGCAGAGATTGCGATCGGGCGTGGGGATGTCGTCGAGCTCGGCCGGCAGCTTGGGCGGGCGGCCGGTGCGCTCCTCGCCGGTGGTCGGGTCGCGAAAGAGAATGCCGTGCGCTAGGGCGAGGTCGCCGCCCGTCAAGATGCGCTCGACGATGTCCACGATGGTCAGCTCCGCCTCGCCCACCACCGTGGCCAACGTGTGGGGAAAGCGGACCGGCCGCAAGGTCACGTCCGGGCCGCCGACGATGATGGGCCGCTCGACGCCCGCGGCCACCAGCTCGTCGATGAGAGCCGTCACCTTGTCGCGATTGTTGCGCACCACCGAAAACCCGACGAGGTCGGCGCGGCGGGCGGCCGCGACCAGGCGCGCGGCGCTGTAGGGTTCGCCGGCGAAATCGATGACCTCGACCTCGAAGCCCGCGCGGCCCAGGATGGTGCCGAGATAGAGCAGTCCGAGCGGCGGAAAGGTGTAGGGCATCTCCATCCCGGCGTTGGGCAGGTGGCCGCTCGCCAGGCGAAAGAAGGCTGGCGGAAACACCAGCAAGACACGCCCGCGGCGGGTCGGTTGCGTCGAGGTCGCGCCTTCGCCCTGCGCATCCATCAGCTGGCCCTCGCGATGGGTTCGATGGTCCGCGGCCGAGCGCGTACGGCGGCAGCGACGAAGATCACCGTCGATACGACGAGGAGGGCGGCGGTCGTCCACTGGGCCACGTCTCTTCCGCCTTGCCACGGCAGGACCGCGCCGCAAATGATGCCCGCGACGGTGGGTGCGCCAAACCCGAGGCGGATGCGCGGGACGGAGTACACCTGGGGATAGTCGCACTTTCGGCGCGTCAGCCAGGTGCCGAGCGAGAAGAGGATGACGTACTTGACCGCGATGATCCCGAACAGCCACAAGGGGAAGGTGCCGCGATAGGCGAGCATGGCCACCGCCGAGCCCATCGAGATGGCGTCGAGGACCTTGTCGAAGAGCGCGCCGAACCGGCTCGCCTGATTGAGCAGTCGCGCCAGGTGGCCGTCGAGCATGTCGAGCGCGTAGTTGCCGGCGACGAAGACCAGCATCCAGCCATCACGAAACTCGAGGCCGGCCATGACCATGGCGGGAATGAACGGCATGCGCAGGGCCGTCACCAAGTTCGGCCAGGTGAGAACCCGGCGCGAGGTCGCCGGGCGCGCGCGCAATTTCGTTCCGAAGTACGACCAAGCATTGGGGCGCGGAACACCTGCGGGCGATGACGAGTCTGGAAGGTTCTGTTCCATAAGGCTTTGAGGGAATGCAATCCAAGGGCCACGGACTTTGGCGCGTGCTCACGTCGGCTTGATCGTATCGGCAACTGGCTGCTTGGCGATGCTTTTCCCCGCCTGCACCAGGCGCCCGATACCGGCAAGGAACGTGAAGGGAACCACCGCGACCAGCCCCCATTCGAGCGCAGAGCGGCCGGCTAGCGAGCCCGGCAGGAACCCCTGT
>JADGRD010000533.1 GCA_017881285.1 Pseudomonadota bacterium
GGTATTCTGCGCCTCGAACGCATCGGCTACCACGAATCAGTTCAGGGGCGTCAACTGGGCGGACTCTAGAGACAATTTCCAGTCCGGCGTCCTATACGTTTCGGGCCTCTCCTCATCCGACACCTACGCTTCGGCGTTGGCCACAGGCACGAGCGTCATGGCCCAGTTCATGTCGAAGCTTGGCGCGAACGCCGTTCGGATGCCGATCAACGAGGCAACTGTTTCGACATATTGGGCCACCTACACGGGCGCGATCGATGCGGTCGTGGCCAAAGGCATGGTCGTGTTGGGCTATTGGGACAGCGGCAAGAGCAACAAGCCACCGGACATGAACGCGTTCTGGAACATGTGGAAGACCGTGGTCGACAAGTACGGCAGCAACGACAACGCGTATTTCGAAATTTTCAATGAACCGAACATGTACAGCCAGGCCGATCTGGTTACTCTGTACACGAGCTGGCTGACGCAGTTTTCGACGGTGCCGAAGGGCAGGGTCATTCTCGACGGAACCGGCAACGCGCAGAATGTTCCCGATATCGGCTCGGTCAGCTCTTTGGACGGCTGTCTGCTCGCCGTGCACGATTACAGTTTCTTCGGTTCCGACACCTGGACCAGCGAGTCTCAATGGGTCAGCCAATTCAAGGGTGAAGTCGGCAATTACTCCGACCGAACCGTCTGCACGGAATGGGGTGGCCCGATGAGCCCTGGCAGCAAAAACGGTGTCAGCTATGGGACTTTGGACTATAGCCAGTCCCCGACGAATTACTTCGAGGCCTATATCCGCGGCATGAGCAGCCAGCTCCGCGCCTGGAACATGGGGAGCTTCTACTGGCCCGGCCTCCGGGACGGCGACTGGTACAGCATGACTACCCGGAGCGGGACCGGTGCCAACCTTGTGCTTTCGGTTTCCAACCAGTCGGGTTTGGTGCAGCTACAGAATGCGTGGACCGGGGCGCCGCCGGGAACCGCGGACGCAGGCGCGGGCGGGACCGGTGGCCGCAGTGGATCCGATGCGGGCGCGGGCGGCGCCACCACGGGCGGCGCGGGGGGAGGTGCCGGCACGGGAAGCTCTACCTCCAGTGGGCGAGGCGGCGTCACTGGGACGTCCACCACGTCCGCAGGAGGAACCTCGGGCATGGGCGGCACGATGTCCGGTGGGCGAGGCGGCGCCGCGGGGGCATCCGCGGGCTCCGGAGGAGCTGGCGGCACGAGCGGGGGAGGAGGTTTTACGTCCGGCAGCGGCGGAGCGGGAGGCAGGACGGCCGGCGGGACGGGCGGGACGCCGGGGACCGGCGGCGTCACTGGGACGGGCGGCGCGACGAGCGGGTCCGACGGTGCGACCGTTGCTACTGGCGGCAGCGTCGGGAGTGGAGGCTCGGGCGGGAGTGGTTCGGGCGGGACTGGCGGGGGTGCGGGGCAGGGCGGCCATAGCTCTACTGGAACGTCAACGGCGGGGGGCGGTACCAAGTCCGGGTGCTCATGCGAAATCGGAGGCGCTTCACATGGCAACGTCGGCCTGCTCGCCTTGCTGCTTGGTCTACTTGGCTTGACACGCTTGGGACGCGCGCGGCGGGGGATGTTCCAACGGCGACCGCGGTTACGGAGCGGGTGTTCGAGCTGCCAAGTAGGGGAGTGAGCGGACATAGGTGTAGGTGCCGGTGGTCTCTCACCATGTCCGCGTCGACAAAGAAGGATGCCTTAAGGGCAGCGACGAGGGGATCGAGGTGAGCCATCCGGAGATCTGCAACGATGTCCACATCGAGTGTCGCGCGCGGAATGCCGTGCAACGAAGTGGCCAGCGAACCACCCACCACATACTCGACCTCCAGCCGTTCCAGAACGCTGGTCACGGTGAGGGTCACCTCGATGGGCTCGGTGATTGCCATCGCCAATCAGGTGGCGTGTTCAGGATCCCAGCCGAAGGCACGCACCATGGTCGCTCGATCAACACTCATCGCTGCGAGCCTCAGCATCGCTTTACGCTCGTCGATGCCAGGGTGGCGTTGTCGAATTCCTGCGAGGGCAAGCTGGCGAATATTGTGAGTCAAGGCACCCGCGAGCTCGAACTTCTGGGCCGGCGTCATTTGCCCAGCTGCGTGCGCGGACATTCCCGAGAATCCTGTACGCAATAGCGGCATCCCCAGAATCATTCGGGTTTTCTGCAAGCTGCCCCGTGCCGGGTGATTCTCCCGCGTGATGTCCGCTCCCTCCCTCGCCGTAGTGAAATCGATGCTCCCGGTGCCCCCCCCGGCCTCTATCCACGGTATCCGGTTGGACCATCGATCCCGCCAACTCGAAGACCGCGGGCAAGGTGGCGGCGATCTCGACGAGTGAAACCGGGACGGAGGGCCTGATCGACGGCGGCTGCGAGAACTACTACCAGGAGCCCTACATCCCGAAGACGTTCCTCTGGCAGAACTACGTCAACTCGACGCTGGCGTTCGCGCCGGACGACGCGACGGTCAAGCTCTACGTCTTCGAGATGACGTCCGAGGAGCAGGCCAAGGGGATCTACACCGCCATCCTGCAAAGGCCGAACTACGCCAGCCGGACGGGCATGCCCGACGACTGGCAGGCGACGTCGCCGCCCGTCGGCGCCGAGTCGCGGGTCCAGGACACGGGCAGCCAGTGGTGGGTCAACTTCCACCAGGGCGTGTTCTACGTCGAGGTGCTGGGCCCGTCCTATGGCCCGCCGCCCGATCTCCCGCCGGCTTGCGCCGACAACCGCCAAGAAGCCGTCCGCTTCGCCCAGGCGGTCGCGTCGAAGATATGAGCCGGGCGCGCCGGTACCTACTTGCGTAGCCAGTTGACGATCAGCTGACCGTGGCCGGGCGAGGAGCCCGTGGTCTGAGACAGCGCGCTGTCGGGGAAGGGGCCATCCACGGGCGGCTTGCTGGTCGACGAGAAGATGTTGCTGGAATCAACGCCCGAGACCAGCTTCCACGCCGTACCCGAAATGCCGTTCGCGGCCATCCAGTCGAACCACAGGTTAGCCTCCGACTCGCAGACCTTGTTGTTGGGCGGCACCCCACCGTCGGCGGGCGTCAGCCCGAACTCGCTGATGAACAGCGCCACGCCTTTCGACATGGCGGTATCGCCCACGGCCCGGGTCGACGCCGTGTGGGCGCACGAGTAGAAGTGCAGCGTGTAGAGCAGGTTCGTGCCGGCCACGGGATTCGCGGCGGCGACATCGGCCTTCGACGACCAATCGGGCGTCCCGAGGATGATGAGGTTGTCGGGGTCCTTGGCGCGGATCGCCTTCACCACCGTCTCGTGGTACGGCTTGATCTGGTCCCAGGTGACTTTGGTGGGCTCGTTGTAGTCCTCGTAGATGATGTTCGGGCACTTGCCGTACTTGTCGGCCATGCCGGTGAAGAACGTCACCGATTCATTGGTCTGGTCGACCGCGCGCTCGGTGTGCCAGTCGACGATCACGTAGAGGCCGAGAGCGAGCGCGTTCTGCACGATGGTGTCGACGCGAGCTTGCGTGGCCGCCTTGGTGCTGAGATAGCCGTCGGTGACCTCGATGCCCATCGCGACGCGAATGATTTGGATCTTCCAGTTGTCGCGCATGTACTGCACGGCTGCCTTGCTCTCGGCGTACTTGGGATCCTCCCAGTTGAGCCAGAAGCTGCTGACGCCCTTGAGCTGAACCGCCGTGCCGGCCTCGTCCTGAATCTTGGTCCCGACGACCTTGAGCTGCCCGTGGGCCGCAACCGGAGACCCCGCCGGCGCAGGGTACGTACACGCCGAGCTACTTCCGCCCGTGCCGCTCTGGCCGCCGGTGCTCGCACCGCCACCGCTCCCCGTCGAGCCTC
>JADGRD010000534.1 GCA_017881285.1 Pseudomonadota bacterium
TACAGTGCGGTCGCGAGGGTGTCCAGATCGGCGTCCACCGGGCCTCCAGGCTCGACGTTGGGCAGAAGCGCCGATCTTGGACACCCTTCTCGCGCTACCGCCTACGACACGCCCAAACACCCACCACACGCTTGGAATCGGTCATCTAGGGCTGGCCCGCGCGCCCCGGCCCTGCTGGGATCTCATGGAGACGGTTGGTTTCCGGTGAAGGGTGATGCGATGCCAGCACAGGTTGCCCCGGTTGCGGACGAGCGCGCGGGGCTTCTCTCCTACCTCGCCCAGCAGCGCTACGTGCTGCGGCTGACGGCGTACGGGTTGACCGATGAGCAGGCCAGAGCGACTCCGACAGTAAGCACGCTCAGCGTCGGCGGCCTCATCAAGCATGTGGCCGCCACCGAACGGGGCTGGATCGACACGGTTCGGCAGCGTCCCCAGTCCTCGGTCGGGGAGTACCTGGAGAACTTCCGGCTCGGGCCGGACGAGACGCTCGCCAGTGTCCTCGATCGCTACGACGTGGTCGCCTCCGAGACTGAAGCCGTCATCGCTTCCATCGCCGACCTCGGTCAGCCGGTGCCGGTGCCGAAGGACGTGCCGTGGAACCCGCGCGACGTGGATGCCTGGTCGGTGCGTTGGGTTCTTCTTCATTTGATCGAAGAGACGGCCAGGCACGCCGGCCACGCCGACATCGTCCGCGAGTCGCTCGACGGTGCCACCGCGTTCCCGCTGCTGGCAGCGGCAGAGGGCTGGCCGGCCAGCCCGTGGCTGCAGCCCTGGCCAGGCCCCGCCGGGGGAGCGTGACGGAGCTGCCCTGGTGGGTTGACGGGACGGCGCGTGCGATCAAGGGGAGGGCTGCGACGTGACCAGCTTCGATGGCGCGCCGCCCGCGCGGGCTTGGCGCGCGAGCATGGCGGGGCGCGACCGCGACGAGCCGCACCGCGCCGCCACGCCGCTCGAGCTGTTGTTCGACCTGTGTTTCGTGGTCGCCGTGGCTCAGGCGGCGGCGCGGCTCCACCACGGGCTCGCCGTCTCGCACGTGGGACCCGCTTTGCTGGGCTACGCGATGGTGTTCTTCGCCATCTGGTGGGCCTGGATGAACTTCACCTGGTTCGCATCGGCCTACGACACCGACGACGTGCTGTACCGGCTCCTGACGTTCCTGCAGATCACCGGCGTCCTGGTGCTCGCCGCCGGAGTGCCGGCGGCCTTCGACCACTACGACTTTGCCGCCGTCACGGTCGGGTACGTGATCATGAGAGTGGCTCTGGTCGGGCAGTGGTCGCGAGCCGCGTGGGAGGACCCGGCGGGGCGGCGCACCGCCGTGCTCTACGCGGTCGGGATTGCTGCTGTTCAGGTCGGATGGCTGCTGCGGCTGGCGCTCCCGGATCCTTGGGGCGGGGTTGGCTTCGCAGTGCTCGTCCTGCTGGAGCTGGCTGTCCCGATCTGGGCGGAACGGCTGGGTGGTCCAACCTCCTGGCACCCGGAGCACATTGCCGAGCGCTACAGCCTCTTCACACTGATCGTCTTGGGAGAGGTGGTGCTCGCCGCGACGATCGCCGTTCAGACGGCCGCGCAGGATGGGCTGTCCGCGTCGCTGCTGGGGCTCGCCGGCGGTGGCCTATTGCTGGTGTTCGGCATGTGGTGGACCTATTTCAAGCGCCCGGCCCACGGCGGGTTGCGAGCGTCTCCGGGGTCGGCCTTCCTGTGGGGCTACGGCCACTACGCCGTGTTCGCCGCCGTCGCCGCGCTGGGCGCGGGGCTGCAGGTGGCGGTCGAGACGACCACGCACGAGGCCTACCTGGGGCCGGCTGCGGCCGCCTTCGCCGTCGCGGTGCCGGTCGCGGTCTTCCTGTTATTGGTCGGGGCCTTGCAAACGCGGCTGGGGCACCACCGGCTCTGGGTGCGCTTCACGGTCGCCGCCATCGTGATCGTTGGGTTGGGGGCTGCTGCGGTCAGGCTGCCGATGCCGGTCGCGATCGTGGGAATGGGTCTCACGCTGGCCGTCCTCGCGGCGCTCGACGTCTTCGATGCGCACCGACGGCTGCGCGCGGCACGGCTCGCTGGGATGGCCGGGGTGGAGGTTCTTCCCACTACGCCGCGGCTCCGACGTCGGATCGAGTCGATGCGGCGGACATGATGTGTGCGATTTGGGTGGCGTCGGCCGCCGATGGCAATCCCCAGGACGGGTCGTAGCCGAAGACCTCGGCACCGCTGACAGAACCGAACCGGCCGTCGAGAATCTCGAACATGTCAACCGTGACCAGGCTCGGGTGCGGGACGCCGCAGGCGCGGGTGAGCTCCAGAATCTCGCGGCGCAGGGTGTGGAGGTAGTTCGCCAGCCGGCGCGCCTTGAGATCCGGGTCTAGCCCGCGGGCGAGCCAGGCGGACTGGGTAGCGACACCGGCGGGGCACCGTCCGGTTTGGCAGCGTTGCGCCTGCACGCATCCGACCGCCATCATCGCCTCCCGCGCGACGTTGACCATGTCGCACCCGAGGGCGAAGCCCAGAAGTGCCGTCTCCGGGAAGCCGAGCTTGCCGGCACCGACGAAGGCCACCGACTCGTGCAGGCCGGCGTCCACGAAGATCGGATACACCTTCGACATCGCGATCTTGAAGGGCAACGCCACATGGTCGGCGAAAACGAGGGGCGCCGCGCCGGTACCGCCCTCGCCGCCGTCGATCGTGACGAAGTCCACGCCCCGGCCCGTCGTCTTCATGAGGGCCGTGAGCTCGTACCAGAAGCCGAGGTCACCGACCGCCGACTTGATCCCCACCGGCAGCCCCGTGGCATCGGCGATCTTCTCGACAAGATCGAGGAGGCCGTCGGGGTCGGCGAAGGCGGTATGGGCGGACGGGCTGATGCAATCCTGACCCACCGGAACGCCACGTGCCTCGGCGATCTCCGGTGTGACCTTCGCGCCTGGCAGCATCCCGCCGATCCCCGGCTTCGCTCCTTGGCTCAGCTTGATCTCGATGGCCCGCACCGGGGCGCCCGAAACGGCCTCGACAAGCCGGGGGAGGTCGAAGCGCCCGTGGCGGTCGCGACAGCCGAAGTAGCCGGTTCCGATCTGGTAGACCAGGTCCGCCCCATGGCGGTGGTAGCGGGACACGCCCCCCTCGCCGGTGTTGTGAAGGGATCCGGCCAGCGCGCATCCCCGGTTGCAGGCCTCGGTGGCGCGGGCGCTGAGCGCCCCGTAGCTCATGGCGGACAGGTTCACCACGCTCGCCGGCCGGAACGCCTGCCGGCGGCCTCGCGCGGCACCGACCACCTTGGCGCAGGGGATGGTGTCCTCGCCCGGGCGCGGCCGTGGCAGGGGGAACGCGGACTGCTTCACGATCAGGTAGTTCGCGGTGTGCTCGACGTCCTGGCTGGTGCCGAACCCGAAATGGTTGTCCTCCTGCTTGGCGGAGGCGTAGACCCAGCGGCGCTGATCGCGGTTGAAGGGGCGCTCGTCCTGATTGCTGGTCACGATGTACTGGCGCAGCTCCGGGCCGAACGCCTCCAGGATGTAGCGGAGGTGGCCGACCAAGGGGAAGTTGCGCAGGATCGCGTGCCGCCGCTGCAACAAGTCGTAGGCAAGTGTCGCGATGAGCAGCAGCGCCACCGCGAGGCCGAAGGCGACCCAAGCGTCCACGTTTCGAGTCTTCGGTGCCCGGAAGGCCTCTGGTAGAGGACAACCGCCCCGATAGAGCGCCATTCGGCACGACTTCCCACGCGACGCCGGCACGCACCGTCACTGCGTGGTACGCCGCAGTCGCCCACGGTCTCGGCCGGCTCTGAACGACTAACTGAGATAGGTGCTGGGCGGCA
>JADGRD010000535.1 GCA_017881285.1 Pseudomonadota bacterium
TCCAGAACCTGGATCGTATGCGGCGGAAGCGGGGGAGTCAAATACGACCCCGCCATGCGACCCCGCCATGATGGTTTCGAGGTGGTCGAGCCGACGGGTTGCGTCGCGTGATAGTATCGCCGCCATGCTGGAGCCGCTGATTTCGCCCGTCGTCGGCGCCGTGTGGCGAGTGAGCCTGTAGCCACGCGGCGGGTCCTGGCCTGCTGGGCGTTCGGCTCACGCGCCAGCGGGAGGGGCCGGCCGGCCTCCGATGTGGACATCGCGGTACTGTGCGACCCGCCTTTGGGCCTCGAGCGGACCCGCGTGATGGACCAGGTAGGCCGCGCCGTTGGTGTCGATGTGGATGTCATCGACCTGGCCAGCGCCCCGCCCCCACTCCGCTGGGAGGTGATCACGACCGGCAAGCTCCTCGTCGAACGCGACGAGGAAGCGGTCGAGGAGTTCGTGCGCCGCGCGCGGTGGGAGGCCGATGACGACGAGCAGCGGAATCGCATGATCCTCCTGGCCCAGGTGGATGAGTAGCACGGGAGCCGCCCACTATCCCAACGGCTTTTTCGGGCGGGTGATGTCGGGCGGCCGGCCATAGCGGGGCACCGCAGTTTCGATGTCGTCGTGCTCGCCGCGCCGGAGGCGCTCCCTGGCCAAACGACCAATCGCCTGCGCGCTGGGGCCGGCCAGCGACGGCCGGAGCGCGTCTTCGCCGAGTGCGCCGCGCATCTCTTCCAGGTAGCGATCCACGCCCGAGCCCCCGGCCACCACCAGCCGGCCAGCCGCGACTTCGATCGCCAGCCGGCAAAGCTCCCGGGGCAAGAGCACCCAGTCGTTCTCGCCTCGGGGCAGGGGCACCTGACCGACGGACGCATCGTACAGCCGGGCGTAGACCTGCCCTTTGCCGGCGTCGATGCAGGCCAGCAAAAGGGAAGACCCGGGGCAAGCGGCCGCAAGATCCAGTGCCAGCGCGTCCAGCGAGGAAACCAGGACGAGGGGCCGCCCCGTGGGCAGCGCCAGGCCCTTGGCGACCGCCAGTCCGACGCGCAACCCGGTGAAGCTGCCGGGACCCGCGCCGCACGCGATGGCGCCCAGCCCGGCGACCGCGACTTGCCCCTCGCGCAGGACCTCGTCAACGAGACCGAGCAGATTCGCGGAATGACGGGCGGCGCTCTTCGCGCGATGAGCCAGGCAGGCGCCCGTCGGCGCGATGAGCGCCACGCGCGCCGTGGACGTCGCGGTGTCGAAGGCGAGCAGGGGCTGGGCGACGGCTTCCATCAGCGCGGCAAGATGAAGCGGACCACGTCGTTCTTGAGCGCGAAAAGTACCAGCAGCACCACCACCACCACGCCGATGTAGGTCGTGATGGCGCGCGCGCGCGGCGACGGCGGCCGGCGCTTGAACAGCTCGATGGTGAAGAAGAGCAGCAGGCCTCCGTCGAGGATCGGGATGGGCAGGAAGTTGAGCAACCCGATGTTGATGCTGAGCAAGGCCATGAGCCACAGGTACTGGGCCAGGCCCTGCTCGGCCGCGACGCCCGCCGCGTAGCCGATGGTCAAAGGTCCCCCGAGCGACTGGGGCGACATCTCGCCGCGGATGATCTGGAAGAAACCCTGGGCCGTGAAGGTCACGATCTCACCGGTGCGGGTCAGGGCGTGCCCGAGAGCGTAGAAGAAGCGGTTGCGGATGGGCACCGGCTCGGCGGTCTTCCAGGCCACGCGGTTGGAGGCGCCGAAGACCAGGCGCTGCTCCTCCTGGCGGTAGGCATCGATCTCCGAGCGCAACTCTTGCTTGAAGCTCGCCTCGTGCTTGACCCCGCCCGGCGAGGCCCAGAGCAGCTTGAACTCGCGCTCGGGCGCGGCCGCCAGGCGCTGGCGCAAGAGATTCCAGTGCAGGATGGGCTGGCCGTCGAGCTCGATGAGCTGATCCCCACGGCGCAAGCCGATGCGGTCGCCCGGACTGCCGGGTTCGACCGAATAGACGAAGAGCTCCGAGGTCTGGATGCCGGTCTCGTAGCGCCGCCCGCCGCCAGGATCGAGCATCGGCTGCGGAATGACCACGGCGGTGCCCGGCTCCTGGATCTCGACGTGCACGAAGGGCACGGCCGAGTGCGTGCCGCGCAGGTAGGTGATGCGCAGCGGGGACGCCCCGGCGCGCGCGACGGCGTTGTTGAATTCCGCCCAGTGGGACACCGGCTGGCCGTTGACCGAAATGATGTAATCGAAGGTCCGCAGGCCCGACTGCGCCGCGGGCGAGGTGAGATCGATGATGCCCACCTCGGGAAGCTGGAAGCGCGGCGAGACGCCGATCCAGCCGACCGTCTCGTTGAGGTTGAGCGGCCCCCGGCGCACGTTGGTCGCGGCGGTCACGTCGCGTTCCTCGGCCGCGCTACCGCGCCGGATGCCGAAGCGCATGGTCTTGCCGGGTGACTCCGCGATAATCTCCTCCAGCTCCTCCCAGTAGCGCACCGTCTTGCCGTCGACCGTTTCCACGCGGTCCCCGGGCAGCAGCCCCGCCTTGTCCGCGGGCAGCCCGGCGATGACGGTCCCGATGGTGGGTGACAGCAGCGTCTGCTGTCCCACGTAGTGCACGAAGTAGATGCCGACGGGAAGCAGCAAATTGAAGAGCGGCCCGGCCACCACGATGGCGTAGCGCTGCCATAGCGGCCGCGCGTAGAGAGCGCGTTCGAGCTCGTGTTCGGGCACCTGCTCGCTGGGATCTTCCCCGAGCATGCGCAGGTAGCCGCCCAGTGGAAAGAGCGAGAGGCGGTACTCGGTGGCGCCCGCGGTGAAACCAAAGAGCCGCGGCCCGAAACCCAGCGAGAAGCGCAACACCTTGACACCAAACAGCTTTGCCACCAGGAAGTGGCCGAGCTCGTGGGCCAGGATGAGTACGCCCAGAAGCGCGATGACCGCCGCAGCCCACAAGGTCAGGGTCATCCCCGGACCTCGCTTCCCGGTTGCTGCGCCTTGCGGTCAATGGCTGCCATGGGAATGGACCGTGTAGCACAGGGCACGCGAAGCGGGGGATGTGCCGCGGGCGCACGTGAATCTTCTGCCAGTCGGGCCACGAAAACCCACGCATCCGCCGCGCAAAGAGATGTTGCTATCCGGCGGCCCCTCATGCCAAATGACGCGCATGAGGACTGAAGTGCGTCTGGGAGTGAAGCGGTCCTTTCTTGCGGTCAGCCTGGCTGGTCTCGTGCTCGGCCAGTTCCCCGGCTGCGGGGGTAACAAGTCCAGCACCAACCCAGGGGGAGGAACCGGCGGAGCCAGTCCCTCAGGAACCGGCGGACAGACTTCGAGTGGAGGACAGACGGGCAGCGGCGGCGCGACCGGTAGCGGAGGTGCGACGGCCACCGGCGGCACGACCGGCTCCCCCGACGCATCCGTGAGCGGCAATTACCTCGTCGCCATGGTTCAGTCGTCGAAGGCACAGGCCACGGATCTTTCGACCTCCGACGTCGCGACCCTGGTCTCCGACGCGGTCACGCAGGCCGGCGGAATCGACTTCATCAAGGCCGGTCAGACCGTGGTCCTCAAGCCCAACTTGGTCACTGCCTACACGGACCACTACCGGATGGCGCCCGCGGATCTAACGGTCAACGGCATCGCCACTGACTGGCGCGTGGTCAAGGCGGTGGCCGATCTCGTGCGCGCGAAGGTCGGGAGCACGGGCAAGATCCTGGTCATGGAAGGATCGACGATGGCCACGCCCACGGCATACTCCATGCTCGGATACACGAAGACGAATATCAGCGCCGTCGATGAGTTCGTCGCCCTCGAGGGCAGCTCTTGCACGGACCGAACGACCAC
>JADGRD010000536.1 GCA_017881285.1 Pseudomonadota bacterium
GTCGGGCGCCCCGCCGGTTGACGTCAGGTACACTTTGCCGTCGTCGTCGAAAAATAGGCTGGGATCGATGCCGCCTTGGCCGGTGATGCGCATCGGCTCGGACCACGGCCCGCTCGGATCCTTCGCGGTCACCAGGAAGTTGCCGCCATCGGTGACGTTGGTCGTGATGACGTAGAAGGTCCCTCGGCTCTCGCGGATGGTCGGGGCGAAAATTCCGCACGAAGGCGCCGCCTTGCCGAGCGGAAGCTGTGTATCGCGAGCGAGCGCGTGTCCGATCGGTTCCCAGTGCACGAGATCGCGGCTGCGGTGAATCGGGACGCCGGGGAAGAGCTCGAACGAGCTGTTGACCAGGTAAAACCACGGACCGACGCGCACGACGCTGGGATCGGGGTGAAAGCCGGGGAGCACCGGGTTTCGGAACGTGGTGATCTGGGGCGTGGCTGCGGGCGGCTCGGCGATCGCGGGTCGCGCGGTCAGCAACGCGACCATCGACGCGAGGACACCGAACGCCGCGCCGACTCCAGTTGCGCTACCCATCTTCACATTGTTCTCGCTGTCGGGAGGACGCGGGCGCCGGCGCTGGGCTCGAAGACGTGGATCTCCGCCGCGCGACCGGAATGCTGCCGATACCCCGACACGATGGTCTCGGAAAAAGTCCCGACGGCGTCGGCCTCCACCAAGTTCACGGTGCTGCCCCCGAACCCCGCGCCGGTGAGCCGGGCACCGTGGCAGTACGGCAAGGGCAAAGCAAGGTCCACCAGGATGTCGAGCTCGGGGCAGCTCACCTCGTAGTCGTCCCGCAGGCTTACGTGGGACGCGGCCATGAGGGTCTTGAGCCGGGTGGTATCGCCCGAACGCATGGCGGTCACGGCTTGCCCCACCCGTGCGTTTTCCGAAACGACGTGACGGCATCGCTTGCGCACGAGCGGTGGGAGCGCCGGCGCGAGCCGCGCCATTTGCTCCGGTTCCACGTCGCGCAGGGCGGTTACACCTGGCAAGGAAGAGGCCATGATCCGCACGCCCTCTTCGCATTCCGCGCGGCGCTTGTTGTACTCGGAGGAGGCGAGGGAATGGCGAACGCCGCTGTTGACCACCACGATCCTGAGTCCTGGGGGGATCGCCACCGTTTCGCGCGCCAGGGACCGGCAGTCGAGGAGCAGGGCCTTGCCCTGTTCTCCGAACGCGGAAGCCATCTGATCCATGATTCCACACGCAACCCCCACGAACCCGTTCTCGGCCTCGCGTGCCAGCTGCGCGACCTCGAGGGACGACAGTTCGAAGCCGCCAAGGGTTTGGAAGAGGAGGACGGTCGCCACCTCGTACGCCGCCGAGGAGCTCAAGCCAGCTCCGCGCGGGATGTCACCGGTGATGGCGGCCTCGCAGGCCGGGACGTTGATCCCCCGTTTGAGCAAAGCCCAAGCCACCCCCTTGAAGTAGTCCGCCCAGGAATGCTTGGGGTTTCGTTCCAGGGGAGCCCGGGGAAAAGCGCAACTGTCCCCAAAGTCGACGGCGTGAAGCGTGAAGGTGTCGCCGGGAACCCGGCGCGCGGCCAAGGCCACGCCCCGGTCGACGGCAGCGGGTAGGACGAAGCCTTCGTTGTAGTCGGTGTGCTCGCCGATCAGGTTCACGCGCCCGGGGGCATACGCCGCGGCTTCGGGGGCTTGGTTGGTGGCCTTCCGGAAGGCGGCAAAGACAGCTTCGCGGGCCAGCGGCACTGCGGAGCTCATCTCAACCGCCACTCCAGATGGGGGAGGGGTATTCGCCGCGCTTCACCATCTCGCGGAGGATCTCGATCGCCCCGGGCTTGTCCTTCGCGTGCGTCACGCCGAACCAGGCATCGGAGGTCGGCAGGACGCGCACTCTCGCGGCCTTCGCCCTCAGGATCTCGTTGACGGCCACGGGGATCAAGCATTCGGAATTGTCC
Source organism: Pseudomonadota bacterium (assembly GCA_017881285.1). Lineage (GTDB taxonomy): Bacteria > Myxococcota_A > Polyangia > Fen-1088 > Fen-1088 > Fen-1118. The sequence goes on from JADGRD010000536.1 coordinate 1,925, forward strand.
CGGCTCCGGTGTTGGTCCGCGAGGAACCTGGTGAGATAGCGTTCGAGCTGGTCGAAGACCGAGGGAGAGAAGCCCAACATGTTCATGGAAACCACCTCGTCCCCTTGCAGAACGCGCACACCCCCGGCCTCGTCCACGTACCTGCCGGTGTCTCCCGACCTTACCACGCGCGTGCGCTCGACCAAGGCCTTGAGAAACCCCTCCTCGTCAACCTCGCAGATGGCTCGCGCCACGGCCCCGTGCTCGGAGAGCGTCTGGAGGACCGGGTAGCCCACCAGACAATATTCCGGCAGGCGGCCAGGGCTCCCATCGGCAAAAGCCCGCATCAGGTGCTCGGCCGCCGTCTTGAACGAATTCCTTCCGTAGTAATCGTCGGCGTTGATGGAGAGAAAAGGTTCCTTCACGCACTGGCGGGCGCACCAGATGGCGTGGGCCGTGCCCCAGGGCTGCGTGCGCCCCGAGGGTACGGCAAATCCTGGCGGGAGCGCGTCGAGCTCCTGGAACACATAGTCGACGGCCACGCGGCTCTCGTACTTGCGGCCCACCATCGCGCGAAAGTCGGATTCGAAATCGTGGCGGATGACGAACACGACCTTCGCGAACCCGGCGGCCAGCGCATCGTAGAGGGCGTAGTCCATGATGGTCTCGCCGCTCGGGCCGAAGCGATCGATCTGCTTTGGGCCCCCGTAGCGGCTGCCCATGCCCGCGGCAAGGATGAGAAGCGTGGGACTCATGGTTCTCCGTCCGGATCAGCTTAGTATGTTCCCACCCTGACGCGAAGGACCTGTGGCGCCGAGGCGAAATTGAGTCCCCAATCCGTCTGGTCACCCTTCCAGATGCGCAGAGCCTTGAACTGCAACCCCAGGCTTTCCATCCGATACGCGTGCTCTTGCCGCGGCGGTTCTCTTCAGGGCAGCCACGCGAGGTTGTCGATCTTCGCGTTGAGCTGGTAGGGGGCACCGCCATCCTCTGGCCAGTACCAGCCGAATGCCCAACTCACGGCGGTGATGACGTTGCGATTGACTTCCGGTCCAGGACCGCCATCCGCCAGCGTGCTTGCAAGCTCGCTCCACAAGACCGAAGCCGTGGTGGTCGAGCTTGTCACGGTGACTTTCTTCTCGCCGGTCTGGCAGGTCGCGAGGCTCGTATCGGTGCAGAACGTGATCCCGAAGGTGACGGTTCCGCTTGGACCGATGTCTCCGCTGATGTCGAACTGCACCCCGCTGTATGTCGACGCATCAACCGGACACCAGAAGGCAATCCCCGCTCCGGACCATGTGCTGACCGTTCCCGAGATTGTCCAGACGCCTGGGGTCGGCTGCTGATCGCACGAGCTCAGTGACGAGGTGAGCCCGTTTGCGTTTGACGTAGTGCAGGTACCGCCGTCTCCGGCCTGGCCCGTCGTCTTTGCCGGATAGACGTAGGTGTTGCCCACGGGCTGCGTATAGGGCCAAACGGCGGTGCCGATCGAGCCCGAGGAGTCCACGCCTCCCGGCACGGGGGTGCCGGCCGAATCGGGCGGGGCGAAGTTGCTGATGGCTGGAGAGCTTGCCTTGACGACGCTGGCGGGCTTGGTCGATTCGCACGAGACAACGGTGCTCGTAGTTCCACCCCCGCCCCCAGTGCCTGCCGTGCCGCCGGCTCCGCCAGATTCCGAGGTGCCTGCCGTGCCGCCGGCTCCGCCAGATTCCGAGGTGCCTGCCGTACCGCCGGCTCCGCCAGATTCCGAGGTGCCTGCCGTACCGCCGGCTCCGCCAGATTCCGAGGTGCCTGCCGTACCGCCGGCTCCGCCAGAGCTCGCACCGCCGGAAGAGCCGCCGCTGCCGCCGGATCCGCCAGAGCCCGCACCGCCGGAAGAGCCGCCGCTGCCGCCGGAGC
>JADGRD010000537.1 GCA_017881285.1 Pseudomonadota bacterium
GGTTCCCAAGGTCGCGATAGCCTGGCGGGCCACGTGCTCGGCCTCGGCGCTCTCGCCCCGCCAGCCCAGCACGCGCGACAGCTCCCGGCGGCCGATGGCCGCGATCTCCGGCAAGCCCAGCCGATCGGCGGCCACGATCACCTCGCGCAGGAGCTCGGCCGCGCGCCCGCTGTCACCCAGGTCGGCGTACGCCGCGCCGATCTCCGCGCGCACGGCGCAGGCGTTGCGCTGGTCACCCACCTGCTCGAAGAGCGCCCATGCCGTCTCCAGCTCTTCCAGACCCAGCGTCGCCTCCCCGTGGACGGCGGCCCGCGCGGCGCGCGCCCGGTGCACGAGCCCCCAGGCCTGCGGCTCGATGTCGGAGAAATAGCCGGCCAGGCGCGCGGCCTCTTCCAGCAAGGCATCGGCGGACGCGAGATGCCCCGCGGTGATGAGGTGCTTGGCGCCCTCACTCAGGCAAACCAGGAAGGCGTCGCGCGCCTCGAGTTGCGGCTCGACTGCGCGCACCTGGGCGATGAGCGCGCCGAGCTCCTGCGCCCGGCCCTGGCTGCCCAGCGCCAGGATGATCTGGCCGGCCGCCCGGAACCACATCGGCGAGCCCGGCGCAAGCCGCCCGAGCGCGGCGTGGCCCGCCGATTCCGCCTGGCCGAGCTCGCCCCGCCAGCGGTGCGCCTCGGCCTGCACCAGCAAGAGCGCCCCTTGCACCTCGCCGTCGTGACCCTCGTGCGCCTCCGCGCCCAGCGCGCCCAACCCCAGACCGGCGCGCGCGATGGCGCCGTCGAGGTCGTTGGCCTTGAGCGCCTGCTCGGCCGCGCGATGGTAGGAGGACGCGGCGCCGCGCAGATCGCCGCCGCGGCGGAAGTGCTCGGCGAGGACGATGGGCTCGGGCCGGCTGTGCTCGAGCAACCAGGTCGCCGCCAGGCGATGGCCCAGCCGGCGATCCTCGTCGGTGAGCATGGCATAGGCGGCCTCGCGGATGAGCGCGTGCGCGAAGGTGAAGGCCGGGCTGCCGTCGGAGGCGACCGGTGGCGTGGCGGGATTGACCAGCTCGCGATCGGTCAGGCGCTCCAGCGCCTCGCCCACCGCCGAGCGCTCGCCCCCGAGCAGGAGCGCCACCCCGTCGCGCGAGAAGGTCTCGCCAAACACCGCGGCGGCGCGCAGGACCCGCCGGCCCTCCGGCCCCTCGGCCTCGAGGCGCGCCTGCACGATGCCCAGAATGGGCTCGGGAACCTCGCCGCCGCGGCCGGCGCGCGCGGCGCGCACCAGTTCCTCGAGGAAGAAGGGATTGCCATCCCCGTGCCGGACGATCTGCGCGACCACGTCGTCCACGGCGGACGCGCCCAGGGCCTCGCGCACCAGACGCTCGCTGGCGCGGCGGGAGAGCGGCGGCAGTTGAATCACGGTCACCTGGCGCTCGGACCACAGGTTGGGAAAGACGGTCGATAGATCCGGCCGCGCCAGGGCCAGGACCATGAAGGGCTCGTCGCGCAAGCCGCGAATCGCCCCGTCGAGCAGGTCGACGGTGCCGGCGTCGCCCCACTGCATGTCGTCGAGCACCACGAGCACGGGATTGGCCCCGCACTCGGCGCGCATCCAGTCCTCGAAGGCGCGCCGGGTGGCGTCGGCCATGAGCACGGGGTTCTGGCGCGCGCCGCGCAGGGATTCGTGCGCGCTCTCGGGGAAATTGACCCCCGCGATCTCGCCGATCAGCGCGGTCACGCCCTGCTTCGCATCCGCCGGCAGATGGCGGCCCACGCAATCCGCCAGCTTCCGCCGGCGCTCGTCGGGGGCATCGGTCTCGGCGATGCCGGCCAGACGGCGAACCGCGCGGCCGAGCAGCGCGAAGGGGGCGCCCGCGGCCAGCGAATCCCCGGCCGCGGCCAGCACGAGGGCGGGCTCCTTGCGCGCCCGCAGCCAGCTCATGAATTCCTGCAGGAGGCGCGACTTGCCGATGCCGGCCGGGCCGGACACCAGCACCGCGGTCGCCTGGCGTTCCAGCGCCGAGTCGGTGAGCAGCCCGGCGAGGAACGACAGTTCCTGACCGCGGCCCAAAAACGCCGCCGGCCGGCCGAGCAAGCTGCGCCGGAGCTCGAGCGTCGCGCGCTCGGCCAGCAGGTGCACGGCGCCCGCTTCGTGCGCCAGCTCGAAACGCGTCGCGAGCTGCGGCGCGATGGCTTCGTCGACGCGCACCCGGCCGGGCGCCGTGGTTTGCAGGAGCTGGGCGGCCTCCTCGATCACGCTGCCGACCGCGGAGCGCCGGGACAGGCGCGCGATGCCCAGGGCCACCACGACGGCGGACTCGGGCAGGTGCTGGTGCACCAGCAGCGCCGCGCGCGCGGCCAGCACGGCCTGATCCGAGGCGACGGTGCCCTCGGGCAGGGTCACCACCATCCGGCTACCCGGCAGCCGGAAGGTCTTGGCGGAAAAGCGCAGGGACAGCCGTGCTTCCAGCTCGGCGAGCGTCGGCAGTGGCCCCGCGGACAACACCGGCGTGGTCCGCTCGCTGCGCGCCGCCGCCTTGTCGTCTTGCGCCTGCCCGAGGTTCGACTGGCTCCCGCCCGCCTGGCTGGCGCTGGTGGTGGCCATGACGATGCAGCTCACCCGCTGCTCGACCACCGTGAGCTGCGTTTCCCGCTGCCGCCCGGCCCCGGCGGCGGCTTCGCTCGCCAGATCGCCCATCGCGGACAGGGTACGCAGCACCTGCGCGGCGGTGGGCCGGCGCTCGGGATTCTTGGCCAGCATGCGTGCGATGAGGTCGCCCACCACGCGTGGCACCTCGGGAACCACGTCGGAGAGATGGGGCGGATCCTCGAGCATGAGCTTGGCCAGCAGCACCCCCGGCTCGTGACCCCGGAAGGTGGGCTTGCCGGTCAAGCATTCGTGCGCCACGCAGCCGAGCGAGAAGACATCCGCGCGCCCATCCACCGTGCCGCTGCCATCAATGGTTTCCGGGGCCAGATAGCCCGGCGTTCCCACCAAGTTCCCCGTGCGCGTGAGCCGCCGCCCGGCGTTGGCCAGCCTGGCAATGCCGAAATCCAGCACTTTGAGCTGGGAGATCTTGCGTTCGAGAAGAAACAGGTTGTGCGGCTTGACGTCGCGATGGATGACCTCGTGGGCATGGGCGTAGGCCAGAGCCTCGGCCGCCTGCTTGAGCAAGATGACGGTGTCGACGAGATTGGGCGGCTCGCGTTCGAGACGGCGGGCCAGATCCTCGCCCTCCAGCCACTCCATGACCAAGTAGCGATCCCCGCCGACCGTGCCGTGGGCCAGGTAGCGCACGATGGCCGGGTGCTGGAGCGCGGACAGGATCTTCGCCTCCTGCGCGAATCGTTCGCTCTCCCGATCCTCATCCGTGCGGACGAGCTTCACGCAGACTTGCAGGTGCGAAACCACGTCACGGGCGCGATACACCTTACCCATACCCCCGGACGCAACCACATCTTGCAGCCGAAATCGGCCGGCAATGAGTCCTGATCGATTGTGTCCTCGGCCGTCCCGCCGACGGGCGCCCATTCATTCCATTATGCACCTGATCCGCCGCTTCGCTAGAAGTGCCCGGAACCGGGCCGGCATCCAGTTCCGTGGCCGTGGCCGTGGCCGTGGCCGGTTCCGTGGCCGCCTCCGGTTCCGTTCCCGGAACCGGTCCCGTCGTCTGCGACTACGCCCCGGCTGCCTTCAGCACTTCGCGGGCGATCACCAGCTTCTGGATTTCGGTCGTGCCTTCGCCGATCTCGGCCAGCTTCACATCGCGCAGGTAGCGCTCGACGGGGAACTCGCGCAGATAGCCGTAGCCACCGTG
>JADGRD010000538.1 GCA_017881285.1 Pseudomonadota bacterium
CCATGCGCAGGCGGCCGAGCTCGAAGGTGGCCAAGGCGGCGCGCGGATCGCGCGGGTGGCGTACGCGCAGCGTTTCGAGCAGGGCGGCGGCTCGTTCGACGTCGCCGATGCGGCGGGCGGTATTGGCCTCTTCGAGAAGCAGGCGCGGATCCGTGGGCGCCGGCCGGCGGCCCGCCGGGGCGGAGGCCGGCGTAGCGACCAACGGTGACGCCGGGCCGGCAGGCGCCGGCCGGGTCTCGACCGGCGGCGTAGCGGCCGGCACGGACGGTGCCGCGGGAGCGACCGAAGGCGCGGGGCGCGTCGGCCACGACTCGTCGGCGTGCAGGCGGGCCAGCAGACTCGTCTCGCCGCGCGGATGCACTTCGACCTCGCCCCGCTCGACGGAAACGCGCGGCGCCCCCTGGCCGCTCTCGAGCTCGACGGAGAACGCGGTTCCCGTCACAACCACGTCCACGCCCGCGGCCGTCACTTGGAAGCGCCGGCCGGGATCGGGCCGAACCTCGAAGCGGGCGCCACCGCGCAGGACCCCCAAGCGGACCTCGTCCTTGCGCTCGCCGAGCAGGCTGACCTGCGAGCCCGGCCGCAATTCGAGGCGCGAGCCATCGGCCAGCGCGACGGGCATGGGCTCGCCTTGGCTGGTCCAGGCGCGCTCGGGAGCCGCGCGGTACGACCACGCCAGCACGACGATGGCGGCGGCGCCACCGGCGAGCGCCAGCGAGAGTGGCAGCCACCGCCGGCGTCCCAGCCCGCGTTCGATACGAGCCTCGACGTCCCTCCACTGCTGGGCCATCTCCGCGGGACTGGCCTCGGTCACGAGGTAGGACGATCGCTTGGGCTCCGAGGTCATGGCCGCCCTTCCTTCCCTTGCATCCAGGAGTGGAGGCGGCCTTCGGCGGCGGCGAGCCGTCGTTTCACCGTCGACACCGAGAGCCGCATTTGTTCCGCGATCTGGTCGATGGACATGTCCTCGACCCGACGGAGGACGAGCGCGATGTGCATCTCGGCCGGCAGCGTGTGCAGCAGAGCGTAGATGGCCTTCAATTCGAAGGCCACGTCAGGCGGCGCGGCGGGCGAGCAGAACGCGTCCATGTCGAGAGGTTCGCGCCGAATCAGCCCAAACCGCTCGAGCAACCGGCGCCGCCGCCTCATCTTTTGGGCGGTCCTGACCACGATCGAACCCAACCAGGACTGGAAGGCCTGCCCATTCTTGAGCTGGTGGATGCCGAGCAGCGCTTCCACGAAAGCGTCCTGGACGAGGTCGTTGGCGTCGCTCCCGGGTCCAAGCAAACGTCGCGCGAGCCGATTGACCATCGGCGCGTGCCGCTCGAAGAGCATCCGCTTGGCCGTGGCATCTCCCGCCACCGCGGCCGCGACCAATGTGGCATCCGTTTCTTCCGGGCCCTCGCGGGGCAGCAGCTTGACGGCCACCTTGGCGGTCATTCTAGCCGAACGCCGGCGCGGGTTCCCGCCAATGTTCTCCGCTCCCACGCGGAGAATCCTGCCGTCGAGGAAGAGCACGTTGGCCGGGATGTGGCTCATTTCGCCTCGGCTACTTGACGCCCTGGAGCGTCGAATTCACGATGGTCGAGCTCTTCGCGTTCACGCCAAAAGCCGTGCCCAGGTCAGGCCCGGAGTTGACCTGTGTCCAGTGCCCACCGGTGTTGCCGGTGATGATCGAGTCCTGCACGGTGATCGTCCCCGTGAAATCGTTGCTGGTCATGAACACGCCGCCGCCGAAGGCGCCGGTCCCGGCGGCGTTGTTTTCCACGTCGATACCGCACAGGAAGACGTTGGTGGCGCTGCCTCCGTCCTGATAGATCGCGCCGCCGTTGCCGCCCGAGCCGACTTCGTTTTGTCCGTTGTTGATGGCGTCGCACTTGGAGGGATCGTCGGAGTTGGCGCCGTCGCCGGTGGCCTGGTTGTCGCGGAAGACGCTGTTGTAGATCTCCAGCGTGGCGAAGAGGCCGCCAAGCGCGCCGGCGTTGGCTGCCGAATTGTTGGTGAAGACGCTGCCGACGATGAGCGCGCCGTGCTTGCTGCCCGTGATGTAGATGGCGCCGCCCCCCGTGTCCGGACCACGCGGCGCGGCCTGGTTGTGCGAGAACGTGCAGTCGATGACCGTCAGGTTCCCGTCGCGCATGTAGAGGGCCCCGCCTTCGCCGTCGTTGTAGCCCTGCGAGCAGGGCGCGGGCGCGGTGGGGATCGCCTCCGTCGGCGTCGTCTTGCCGTTGCTCAGGGTGAGGTGCTGGAGCGTTACGCGGGTCTCGAGCTTCATCCAGTCGCCGTGGTTGAAATTCATGATCTGGACGGCGCTCCGTCCGTCGAGCGTGATGGTGTTACCGCCGTCAATGACCGTGTCGGTTCCGGTGGGCAGGACCAGGGTACTGGTCACCGGAATCGTGACGGGCCCCGTCCCGCAGTTGAACGTGATGACGCCGCCCTTCTTGACCGCGGCGTTGAGCGAGCTAAAGGTGCAGCTGTCCGCCGTGCCGGTTCCCACCACGGTGGCGGGGTTCGATACATTGGCCGGCTGGGCGCCCGCTGGCAGGGCGGCCGTGCAGTGGGTGGGGATGGTCGTACCGCCCGTGCCTGGCGTGCCGCCGGCACCGGTCGTCCCGCCGGTGGCGGATCCGCCGCCGGTACCCTTGGCTCCACCCATGCCGGTGCGGCCGCCGCTGCCCGTGACGCTCCCCCTCGTGCCAGCCGCGGCACCTCCATTCTGGCCCGCGTCGGCTGTGCTCTGGCTGGAGGACTCAGAGCAAGCCAGCACGGCCGAGAGACCGGCGCCAAGCAGCCCAAAGGGGATCGAAAGCCGGCGTGAGCGGGAATCCGAATGCGGCATAGGGTGTCCTTTCGCGAGCCGCGGGCGTAGCCCGTCTGCACTCACCCATCCTATGTGATCCGAGCACGCCGGTTCGGTTCAGGATTTGGTTCGATTTTTCCGGCGATAGGCGTGAGCCACTTCCAAGGGGTTGGGGTACGTAGCCTGGGGGAAGCCAACTCCCGAACTGGAGAAGACCATGTTCGATCGCAAGAGCACCTGCGCCTTGGGCGTTCTAGCCGCGCTCACGACTTGGCCAAGCCCAGCCGAAGCCGCCGACCTGACCATCGATCGCGCCACGACCTACCAGACCATCGAGGGTTTTGGCTTCTTCGGCGGCGCCGACGTGTGGTGGTCGAGCGCGTCGACCGTGCTGGACCAGGCCTGGACGGCGCAAGTGATCGACGATTTGGGCATCAGCATGTGGCGCAACGAGTACTACGCCGCCGGGACGCCTCAAGACGCGACCTGGGACAAGCAGCGTCCGGTGGTGCAAGCCCTGGTCAACTACGCCAGCCAGCGGGGCGTGAAGCTCAAGATCATCCTCACCGCATGGTCACCGCCAGCCTCGATGAAGTGCCTTTCGAACGACGGCACCACCTGCAACAGCAGCCCGCCGACGCGCCCCGCGGACACCAAGGGTGGCAACATCCTGGATCCCGCGATGCGATCCGATCTGGCGGCCTGGTTGATCGCGGGAGCGCAGATGTATCACGACGCCGGCGCGGACCTCTACGCGGTGAGCTTTCAGAACGAGCCGCTGTTCAAGGAGGACTACAACTCCTGCGTCTACAAGCAGGATGCCTACGCCAAGACCCTGGCGGCGATTGGCCCGACCATCAAGGCCGCCTTCCCCAACCTCAAGCTGTTCGGCTCCGAGAACATGCTCGGCACGGAATGCGGAAAATCGCCGGGCACCGCTTTCGACCCGTACTGGTACACGGCGAACATCATGAATCTTCCGGC